>JAIZVZ010000060.1 GCA_021768485.1 Oxalobacteraceae bacterium
TCGATCGATTGATTCATTGAGTATGCGGCCCGTGATTTTTTTGCATGAAAGTCAATTATGCGTACAAATTTACCGCTGACCGGCGTCGAGCAGATGCTGAGTGATGACCAGGCAATTGTTACCACGACTGATTTGCAAGGCAATATCGTCTATGCCAGTCCTTATTTTGTGCAAGTGAGCGGTTTTAGCGCGGAAGAATTAATCGGCGCGCCGCAAAACATCGTGCGCCATCCCGACATGCCGGCCGAGGTGTTTGCCGATTTGTGGGCCACGCTCAAGAGCGGCACGCCGTGGACCGGTCTGGTCAAGAACCGCTGCAAGAATGGCGATTTTTACTGGGTCAAGGCGAATGTGACGCCGATGAGCGACGGCGGCAAGCTGGTCGGCTATATGTCGATCCGGACCAAGGCCGAGCGCCGCGAGACCGAATTGCACGAAGCGGCCTACCGCAAAATTCGCGACAAGGCGTCCGATGCGCCGCGCATCGAGGACGGCGCCTTGCATACCGGCTGGCGCTACAATCCGCTGGCATTGTTGCGCAGCCTGTCGCTGGGGGCCATCATCTGGGCCTGCACCAGCGGCGTCAACTGCCTGTTGCTGGCGGTGTGCGTGGTCAGCCTGTTTTATGCCGGCGCCAGCGGCGCGCCGCATGCCTATCTGATCGCCGCGCTGACCGCGCTGGGCCTGATCGTCAATGTATATCTGTGGGCGACCCTGCGCATCGGCTTGCTGGCGCCATTGCGCCAGGCGCTCAAGGGCGCGCGGGCGATCGCTGCCGGCGACCTGTCGGCCGACTTCAAGACCCGGCGGCACGACGAAATCGGCCAGTTGCTGCGCGCTTTGCAGCAAATGAACATCAATCTGATCGTCACCATCGGCGACGTGCGCAGCAATGCCAATCAGATGGCCGGGGTGTCGCGTGAAATTGCGGTCGGCAATCAGGATCTGGCCAGGCGCACCGAAGCCCAGGCTTCCAGTCTTGAAAAAACCGCGTCGAGCATGGATCAGTTCTCCTCGACCGTCAAGGAAAACGCCGAAAATGCGGTGCAGGCCAATGGCCTGGCGGTCACCGCTTCCGACGTCGCCGAGCAGGGCGGCCATATCGTTGCCGACGTCATCGCGACGATGAACAATATTAATAGTTCCTCGCACCAGATCGTCGATATAATCGGCCTGATCGAAGGTATTGCGTTTCAAACCAATATACTGGCGCTGAATGCGGCCGTCGAGGCGGCGCGCGCCGGCGAGCAGGGGCGCGGGTTTGCGGTGGTGGCAGGCGAGGTGCGCAGCCTGGCGCAGCGTTCGGCGGCGGCGGCCAAGGAAATCAAGGGCTTGATCGAGGTGTCGGTGTCGACCGTCGAGGCCGGCATGGAACAGGCCAGCCGGGCCGGAACCACGATGGCGCAGGTGGTGGCGGCGGTGCGCAAGGTGACCGATATCATGGGCGAGATCTCGCGCGCCTCGCGCGAACAGAGTATCGGCATCGACCAGGTCAACCAGGCCATCGCTCATCTCGATCAGGTTACCCAGCAAAATGCGTCGCTGGTCGAGCTGGCGGCGGCGTCGGCGGCCAGCCTCGATGAAGAGGCCGGCAACCTGACGCAGGCGGTCAGCGTGTTTCGCTTCAAGTCCGCGCCGAGGTCGGCCGTGCCCAAGCCGCAGCCTGTGCTGCCGGCCGTGATGCGCGCCGGCCAAGGCGGCGGGCGCCCGGCGCTGCGTGCCTGAGCGCCGGGACGTGCTTGGCCGCAGCGGTGTGGTTTGGTCGCAGTTCGGCGCGCTGTACGCATAGCGGCAATCCTTGGGTTGCCGTCGAATAGATAATTTATTTTTTTGGAAACGATTCATGTCCACTTCATTTCGCTCGCCGGCCAGCGACAATCCGACCCTGGTGCTGGACCCGGAGACGATTGCCCGCCTGAGCCAGCCCGGACCGCGTTACACCTCTTATCCGACCGCCGACCGCTTTGCCGACACTTTCGGCTTTGGCAATTATCTGGAAGCGGTGGCCGGGCTGCAGACACGCGGCATGCGCTCGCCGCTGTCTTTATATCTGCATATCCCTTTTTGCGACACGATCTGCTATTACTGCGCCTGCAACAAGGTGGTGACCAAGGACCGCAAAAAGGCGGCCGTCTATCTGGCCTATCTGAAGCAGGAAATCGAGATGCAGGGCCGCCTGTTTGCCGGCATGAACATGGTCGAGCAATTGCACTTCGGCGGCGGTACGCCGACTTATCTGAGCGATGCGCAAATGTCGGAATTGATGGCTCATGTGCGGCGCTGGTTCGAGCTGGCGCCCGACGATATCGGCGAATATTCGATTGAAATCGATCCGCGCACCGTCAGCATCGAGCGCATCCACGGCTTGCGGTCGCAGGGCTTCAACCGGCTCAGCCTCGGCGTACAAGACTTCGATCCCGAGGTGCAGAAGGCGGTCAACCGCATTCAGCCCGAAGCGCTGACGCTCGATGCGATGCGCGCCGCGCGCGAAGCCGGCTTCCGCTCGGTCAGCATCGACCTGATTTACGGCTTGCCGAAGCAAAACGAACTGAGCATGGCGCGCACCATGGAAAAGGTGATTGCCGCCTCGCCCGACCGTATCGCGCTCTACAATTATGCGCACATGCCGCATCTGTTCAAGCCGCAGCGCCGGATTCTCGAGAGCGATCTGCCCAGCAGCGCGACGCGGCTGGCGATGCTGGCCATGTGCATCAAGCGCCTGACCGCCGCCGGTTATGTCTATATCGGCATGGATCATTTCGCCAAGCCCGACGACGAGCTGGCAGTGGCCCAGCGCCAGGGGCGCCTGCACCGCAATTTCCAGGGCTATTCGACGCGCGCCGAAGCCGATCTGGTGGCGCTCGGGGTCTCGGCCATCAGCGCCGTCGGCGGCACCTACAGCCAGAATGAAAAGACGCTCGACGCCTACTATGAAAGGCTCGACGAAGGCAAGCTGCCGGTGGCGCGCGGGGTGCGGCTGGCAACTGACGATTTGCTGCGGCGGATCATCATCCAGACCCTGATGTGCAATTTCGAGCTGTCTACGGTCGCCATCGAACAGGCTTATCCGATCAGGTTTGCCAGTTATTTCGAGGCTGAACTGAAGCAGCTGGCGGCGCTGGCCGAAGACGGTTTGCTGACCATTGACGAGCAATGGATCAGCGTGACGTCGAAAGGACGTTTATTGATCCGCAATATCTGCATGGTGTTTGACCGCTATCTGGCGTTGCCGCGCCCGGGGGCGACCCAGACCATGCATTATTCGAAAACCATCTGAGCCTGGCATGGCCGGCGTCGCTGCACTGTTTCCAATATTCCTGATGGGGCTGCTCGGCAGTTTGCATTGCGTCGGCATGTGCGGCGGCATTGTCGGTGCCCTGTCGGCGGCAGCCGGACGGCCCGTGATCGTCATCAAGGCCGAGGCTTCGTCGGCATCGCCGTTCTCGCCGGCAAAAGCGCCGGCGCGCGTGCTCGCATACAACCTCGGGCGGATCGGCAGTTATTGCGTGGCCGGCGCTTTTGCCGGCGGCGTGGCCGGTGCTTCGGCCATGCTGGTGCAGGTGGCGGCGGTGCAGGTGGCGGCCTACTGGATGGCCAATCTGATGCTGCTGCTGCTGGGGCTGTACCTGATGGAGGCGGCACCGCTTCTGTTGCGGCTGGAAGCGGCCGGCCAGATTCTGTGGCGCCGCGTGCAGCCGCTGGTGGCGCCGCTGCTGCCGATGGATACGCTGCCCAAGGCGCTGGCGCTGGGCGCCTTGTGGGGATGGCTGCCGTGCGGCATGGTGTACGGCGTGCTGCTGATCGCGCTGCTGAGCGGCTCGGCGTGGTCGGGCGCCGCCACCATGTTCGCGTTCGGCCTCGGCACCCTGCCGGCCATGCTGGGCCTGGGTCTGGCTGGCGCCCGTCTGCGCCTGGCGGCGCGCAAGCCGATGGTACGACTTGCCTGCGGCGCGCTGATCATCGGCTTTGCGCTGCTGGGCATGGCGCGCGCCGCATCGGGTCTGTCGTTCGGCTGGCTCGATGCGCTTTGCATGAGCACGCAGGGACATCCATGAACGCCCCGTTTTCCTCTTCTGCGCCGGACTCGCCGCCGGCATCGCCATCGATACCGGCGGCCGATTGTTTTCACTGCGGCTTGCCGCTGCCCGATGCCGGCCAGCCGCAATGGCAGGTCGAGATCGACGGGGTCAGCCGCGCCATGTGCTGCCCGGGCTGCCAGGCGGTGGCGCAGGCCATTGTCGGCATCGGCCAGAGCGTGTATTACCGCACCCGCACCGGTTTTGCCGGCACCGTCGACGCCGACTCGCTGGTGCCGCCGGAACTGGCGCTGTACGACGATACCGGTTTCGGCGCGCCGTTCGAGGGCAGTGCCGAGCTATGCGATGCGGTGCTGTCGGTGCAGGGCTTGCGCTGCGCCGCCTGCGTCTGGCTGGTCGAAAAACGCCTGGCGCGCCTGCCCGGCATCCGTGCCGCCCATCTCAATGTCGCCACCGAGCGGCTGTACGTGCGCTGGGACAAGGCGCAATGCCAGCCCAGTGCGATTTTCCAGGCCGTGCGCGAAGTCGGTTATGCCGCTTATCCCTACGAAGCCGAACGCCACGGCGAGCAACTGCGCAAGGCCGGCAAGACGCTGTCGCGTCAGCTGTTTGTCGCCGGCATTGGCATGATGCAGGTGATGATGTATGCCTTGCCGGCCTATGTCGCCGCCGACGGCACGCTGGAGCCGGCCATGAAGGATTTGATGCGCTGGGCCAGCCTGCTGCTGACGCTGCCGGTGGTGGCGTACTCGGCCCTGCCGTTTTTCAAGGGCGCCTGGGCCAGCCTGCGCCAGCGTGCGCCCGGCATGGATGTGCCGGTGGCGCTGGGCATCGGCGCCGCTTTTGTGGCCAGCGTCTGGGCCACCCTGACCGGCGGCGGCGAGGTCTATTTCGACTCGGTGACGATGTTTGTCTTTCTGCTTTTGTGCAGCCGTTATCTGGAATTGACGGCGCGCCGCAAGGCGGCGGTTGCGGCCGAGCGGCTGCGGCATGCTCTGCCGGCCTCGGCGGCGCGCATGAAGGATTTTCCGGTCGGGCGCGCCTGCGAGATCGTGCCGGCCGCGCAACTGAGCGCCGGCGATGTCATTTTCGTCAAGCCGGGCGAGGCGATTGCCGCCGACGGCACGATTATCGAAGGCGACAGCGCGATCGACCTGTCGCTGCTGACCGGCGAGAGCGCGGCGCAGCGCCGTCTGTGCGGCGAGCTGGTGCCGGGCGGGGCCATCAATGTCGATGCCGCCATCGTGGTGCGCACCACGCGCGCCAGCGCCGACAGCACGCTGGCCGAGCTGGTCAAACTGGTCGACCGCGCCGGCCAGGACCGCCCGCAGATGGCTTTGTGGGCCGACAAGGTGGCGGCCTGGTTCGTCGCTGCGCTGCTCTTGCTGACCGTGGCGGTGTTTGCATTCTGGCAGTGGCACGATGCGGCGCGCGCCTGGCCGATCGCGATTGCCTTGCTGGTCGTGTCGTGTCCGTGCGCGCTGTCGCTGGCCACGCCGACAGTGCTGGCGGCGGCCACCGACCGCCTGCTGCGCGACGGCGTGCTGGTGGCGCAAGGCCATGTGCTGGAAACCTTGCATCGCGCCACGCATGTCGTCTTTGACAAGACCGGCACCCTGACCGCCGGTCGTCCGGCGCTGCGCGACGTCGCCCTGTTCGGTGCCCTCGAGCACGGCGCCTGCCTCGATATCGCGGCGCTGCTGGCCGGCTCCAGCATGCATCCGCTGGGCCGTGCAATTGGCGCGGCGGCGCGGGCGGCGCGGCAGGGCATGCCGGCCGGCGAGGGCGCACAGGACGCTGCCGGCGTAGCGCGCGGCCTCGAAAAAATTGTTGAAAATCTCATCGAGACGCCGGGCCGCGGCCTCGAGGGCACGCTCGACGGCGTACGCTACCGTCTCGGCAATGCCGCTTTCGTGCGCGAGATCAGCGGTGCGGCGCTGGTGGCCAGCGTCGACAGCGTTGCCACCAGTGTTTATCTGGGCCGCCAATGCCTGGGCCGCGAAGATGCCGGCGCCTGGCTGGCGCGCTTTCGCCTGCAAGATCCGGTGCGCGCCGACGCCCCGGAAGTGGTGCGCTATTTCCAGTCGTGCGGCAAGACCGTCGTCTTGTTGAGCGGCGACGAAGCGGCGTTGACGCAAGCGGTGGGCGCTTCGCTTGGCATTGCCGATGCCCGCGGCGGTCGCCTGCCGGCTGAAAAACTCGCCTGTATCCAGGCGCTGCAAAATGACGGCTTTGTGGTGGCCATGGTGGGCGACGGCATCAATGACGCGGCGGCCATGCGCGCCGCCGATGTCTCGTTTGCGATGCGCGACGGCGCGGCGCTGGCGCAGGCGCGGGCCGATGCCGTGCTGCTGTCGGGGCGGCTGTCGTCGATTGTCGATTGCGCCCGCGTGGCCGGCAAGACCATGGCGGTAATCCGCCAGAATCTGCTGTGGGCCTCGCTCTACAATTTGATCGCCATTCCGGCCGCGGCCGCCGGCTGGCTTAATCCGTGGCTCTCCGGTGCCGGCATGGCGCTCAGTTCCGCGATCGTGGTCGGCAACGCCTTGCGCGTGCGCCGCGCCTGACAACGGAGTTGCGATGGAAGCACTTTATCTGCTGGTTCCGCTCAGCCTGGTGATCGTCCTGATCGCCGTCTGTGCCTTTTTTGCCATGTCCGACAGCGGCCAGTTCGACGATCTGGTCGGGCCGGCACTGCGCTTGCTGGAAGACGACGACAAGGTCCACGAAGACGAAACGAAAGTGGATGATGAGAGGTAAAAGAGAGGTAAAATTGATTTGGGTCAGTTTTGATCCATGTCAAAGTTTTTTTGATGTCAGCCCCTTAACCTCGCAATACGAATATGGTGCCATCGGGAGAAAATATAGTGGATAGTACACTTAACTACAATTACAAAGTCGTCCGCCAGTTTGCCGTCGCGACCGTCGCCTGGGGCGTGATCGGCATGCTGGTCGGTGTCGTCATTGCCGCCCAATTAGCGTGGCCGGCGCTCAATTTCGATGTGCCCTGGCTGACCTACGGGCGCTTGCGGCCTTTGCATACCAACGGCGTGATCTTCGCTTTCGGTATTTGCGGCTTGTTTACTACTTCTTACTATGTTGTTCAGCGCACCTGTCAGGTGCGTTTATTTTCAGATAAATTGGCGGCCTTTACCTTTTGGGGCTGGCAGGCGGTCCTGGTTGCGGCCGTTGTCACGCTGCCGATGGGCCTGACCCGCGGCAAGGAATACGCCGAACTCGAATGGCCGATCACGCTGCTGATTGCCGTGGTCTGGATTGCGTATGCGGTGGTGTTTTTCGGCACCCTGATCAAGCGCAAGGTCCCGCATATCTATGTCGCCAACTGGTTTTTTGCCTCATTCATTCTGGCCGTGACCTTGCTGCATGTGGTCAATGGTGCGAGCATGCCGGCCACCTGGCTCAAGTCGTATTCGGCCTACACCGGCGTGCAGGACGCGATGATCCAGTGGTGGTACGGCCATAATGCGGTCGGCTTCATCCTGACCGCCGGCTATCTGGGCATGGTGTATTACTTCATTCCGAAACAGGCCGAGCGGCCCGTGTATTCGTATCGGCTGTCTATCGTCCACTTCTGGGCCCTGATTTTCACTTATATGTGGGCCGGTCCGCATCACCTGCATTACACCGCGCTGCCGGACTGGACGCAATCGCTGGGCATGGTGTTTTCGCTGGTCTTGCTGGCACCGTCCTGGGGCGGCATGATCAACGGCATCATGACCTTGTCGGGCGCCTGGCACAAACTGCGCACCGATCCGATTCTGAAATTCCTGATCGTCTCGCTGTCGTTCTATGGCATGGCGACCTTCGAAGGCCCGATGATGTCGATCAAGACCGTCAACGGCTTGTCGCACTACACCGACTGGGGCATCGCCCACGTGCATGGCGGCGCCCTCGGCTGGGTCGGCTTCATCACCATGGGCTCGATCTATTATCTGTTGCCGCGCCTGTCCGGGCAAAAGCAAATGTGGAGCACGCGCCTGATCGACCTGCATTTCTGGGTCGCGACCATCGGCATCGTGCTGTACATCGCCTCGATGTGGATTGCCGGCGTCATGCAGGGCCTGATGTGGCGCGCGGTCAATCCCGACGGCACCCTGACCTATACCTTTGTCGAAGGCGTCAAGGCCACTTTCCCTTACTACGTGATCCGTTTTACGGGCGGTCTCTTGTATCTGGGCGGTATGCTGATGATGGCGTTCAATACCTATATGACGATGCGCGGCCGCGAACTGGCGACGGCGCGCATTCCGGCCGCTCTGTCGGCCCACGCTTAACCTGCGGAGCGATCGATGAATTTTAAACATGAATGGATTGAGAAAAATCCTTGGCTCTTGATCGCGCTGGTGGTTGCCGTGATCAGCGTCGGCGGTCTGGTTGAAATCGTGCCGCTGTTTTTCCAGCGTTCGACCACCGAACCGGTGGCCGGACTGAAACCCTACACGCCGCTGCGCCTGACCGGCCGCGATATTTACGTCCGTGAAGGCTGCTACAACTGCCACTCGCAAATGATCCGCCCATTCCGTGCCGAGACCGAGCGCTACGGCCATTATTCGGTGGCCGGCGAATTCGTCTACGACCGTCCGTTCCAATGGGGCTCCAAGCGTACCGGCCCCGATCTGGCGCGGGTCGGCGGCCGTTATAGCGACGAATGGCACCGGATTCACCTGAACAATCCGCGCGATGTGGTGCCGGAATCGAATATGCCGAATTATCCGTGGCTGGCCGCTACCAAGCTGGTGCCTGGCGATGTGATTCCGAAAATGCGCGCCCTCAAGCGTCTTGGCGATCCCTATACCGAGGCCGAAATTGCGCAGGCGCCGGCAGCCCTGGTCGACAAGACAGAGGAAGATGCGCTGATCGCGTATCTGCAGGGCCTGGGAACCTTAATCAAGGCGAGGAACTAACATGACACTCGAACAATTCTTTGACAGCGCCAGCAGCGCAGTCACTCTGGTCAGTTTCATTACCTTCATCGGTATCGTGTGGTGGACCTTCAGCAGCCGTCGCACGCGCGATTTCGAGAGCGCCGCCATGTTGCCGTTCGCCGATGGCGATGACGACTATCCAGCCCATGAGGAGCCGCGCCGTGTCTGACTTTACCGATAGCTTCTGGAATATCTATATTGCCTCGCTGTCGCTGCTGGGCATCGTCGGCTGCGCGATCCTGTTGTGGTCGCAGGCCAGCCAAAAAGTCGATCCGGCAGCCGCTGCGCAGGGCAAGATCGGCACCACCGGCCATGTCTGGGACGAGGATCTGACCGAACTGAACACGCCGATGCCGCGCTGGTGGATGTGGCTGTTTTATCTGACCATCATCTTTGCGCTGGTCTATCTGGCGCTGTATCCCGGTCTTGGCAGCTATGCCGGCAAGCTCGGCTGGAAGTCGAGCGCACAATATCAGGATGAGCTGAAGAAAGCCGATGCCGATTACGGACCGCTGTTTGCCCAGTTTCAAAAGCAGGATCTGAAGGCGGTGGCGGCCGATCCGAAGGCGCATGCGATCGGCGAGCGGCTGTTTCTGACTTACTGCGCGCAGTGCCACGGCTCCGATGCCCAGGGCAGCAAGGGTTTCCCCAACCTGACCGATAACGACTGGCTGCATGGCGGCACGCCGGAAATCATCGAGACCACCATCTTGCATGGCCGTAATGGCCAGATGCCGCCGATGGCGGCGGCATTGGGCAGCGACACCGATGTCGAAAACGTGGCCCATTACGTACGCAGTCTGTCTGGCCTGTCGTCCGATCCGGTCAAGACCGTGCTTGGCAAGAGCAAGTTCGGGGTTTGCATGGCCTGTCATGGCGCCGATGCCAAAGGCAACCAGGCGATCGGCTCGCCCAATCTGACCGATAAGATCTGGCTGTATGGCAGCAGTACTGATACGATCATGGAGACCATCCGCAAGGGGCGGGTCAATACCATGCCGGCCTGGGGCGAGTTCCTCGGCCCAGCCAAGGTGCATGTACTGGCGGCCTATGTCTGGAGCTTGTCGAACAGGCAGTCCTTGCTGGTCAAAAAATAGTGCTTGAAAATTAGGAGAAGCTAGATTGGACGCCCCCTCACCGAAAGTGGTCAAGATGTACCAGGCGCGCATACCGATTTATCCGCGCGAGGTGAAGGGGCGTTATGCAAGCTGGCGCTGGATTTGCGTATGGCTGACGCAATTGATGTTTTACGGCTTGCCGTGGCTGAGCTGGAACGGCAGGCAAGCCTTGCTGTTCGATCTCGGCACACGCAAGTTCTACATTCTCGGTCTCGTACTGTGGCCGCAAGACTTCATCTTTCTGGCCTGCCTGCTCATCATTTGCGCCTACCTGCTGTTTTTGGTGACGGCTATTGCCGGCCGCCTGTGGTGCGGCTTCGCCTGCCCGCAGACCGTGTATACCGAGATTTTTCTGTGGATCGAGAAAAAAATCGAAGGTCAGCGCAGCGCCCGCATGGCGCTCGACCGCCAAGAGCAGTCGACCCTCAAATTCCTTAAAAAACTCGCCAAGCACACGGCCTGGGGCGTGGTGGCGCTATGGACCGGGTTTACCTTCGTCGGTTATTTCACGCCGGTGGCGGTGCTCGGCAACGAGATCGCCAGTTTTTCGCTGGGCCCGTGGGAAACCTTCTGGATTCTGTTCTATTCTTTCGCCACCTACGGCAATGCCGGCTGGATGCGCGAACAGGTCTGCAAATACATGTGTCCGTATGCGCGTTTCCAAAGCGCGATGTTCGACCGCGATACGCTGATTGTCAGCTACGACCTCAAACGCGGCGAGCCGCGCGGCGCGCTCAACAAGAGCGCCGTGGTGGCCGCCTCGGGCGTGCGCGCCGGCGATTGCATCGACTGTTCGCTGTGCGTGCAGGTCTGTCCGACCGGGATCGACATCCGCAACGGTTTGCAGTACGAATGCATCAGCTGCGCCGCCTGCGTCGATGCCTGCAATGGCGTCATGGACAAGATCGGCTTCGAGCGCGGCTTGATCCGCTTCACCACCGACAATGCGCTCAAATCGAATCTGACGCCGGCGCAAATCCGCCAGCGCGCCCGCCGTCCGCGCGTGCTGATCTATACCTCGATCCTGATGCTGATCGTGCTGGCCGTCGGCACCGCCTTGTGGCTGCGCGAGCCGCTGAAGGTCGACGTCATCCGCGATCGCGGGGCCATGGGGCGCGAAGTGGAAGACGGCATGATCGAAAACGTCTATCGCCTGCAGATCATGAATACCGCCGAGCAGGCCCATCAATTCCGCATCACCGCCTCCGGCCTGCCGGGCCTGGTCGTGACCCAGCCTGACGAAGTCACGCTGGCCAGCACCGAGAGCCGCGCGGTTCCCGTGCATTTGCGGCTGCCGGCCGGGGTCGGCAAGCGCGGTTCGAACAAGATCCATATCGAATTGCGGGCGGTCGATGACGACAGCCTGCATGTCAATGAAGCGGCCGTGTTTTTCGTGCCGCGCTAACCGGAGTCCATCGCATGGCAGGTAATTTGAATTCGTTTCCCGTGAAGCCATGGTATTTGCATCGCTGGCCCTGGCTTTTGATGCTGGGGCCATTTCTGGTGGTGCTGGCGGGAAGCTATACCGGTTGGCTGGCGTTTTCGCAGGCCGATGCGCTGGTGGTCGGCGACTACTATACGCAGGGCAAGGCCATCAATCAGGATTTGCGGCGCGAGCGGGCGGCAGTGGCGCTGGGGCTGAGCCTGGAGCTGACATATGACGCCGCCGACGGCCAGTTGCGCGGCAAGGTGCATAGCGGCGCAGCTTTGGCGCCCGGCAAACTGGTACTGCATCTCGTACATGCGACGCTGCCATCGAAAGATTTGCGTTTCGAGCTGACGCCCGATGCCGACGGTGGGTTTGCACTGCCATTGCCCATGCTCGAGCGCACCCAATGGCAAGTGACGCTGGAAAATGCGGCGCGCGACTGGCGCCTGGGCGGCAACTGGAGCTGGCCAGCCCAGCGCGTCATTGCGCTGCAGGCTGCGCCGAACTGAATGCGACGACCGGGCACCCGGCCATGGTGCTTAGTGCTTGTCGATGGTGCCGGCCGTAATCTGTTTTAACAGCGCAGGGTTGAGCAATTCGATTTCGCGGTTACTCACGCGTAGCAGACCTTCCTTTTTGAATTTCGACAGCAGGCGGCTGATGCTTTCGATGGTCAGGCCCAGATAATTGCCGATTTCTTCGCGCGACATGCGCAACTGGAAGCTGTGCGCCGAATAGCCGCGCGCCTCGTAACGCGAGGCCAGATTGACCAGGAAGGCGGCAAAGCGCTGGGTCGCAGGCATATTGCCAAGCAAGAGCATCACACTCTGTTCGCGCGTGATTTCCTGGCTCATCATGCGATGGAAGTGGCGCAGCAGGGTCGGCATGTCGCCGAACAGTTTTTCCAGGCCCGCAAACGGAATTTCGCAGACCTCGCTGTTTTCGAGCGCTTCGGCACTGCAATGGTGGCGGTCGGTGCTGATGGCGTCCATGCCCAATAATTCGCCGGCCATTTGGAAACCGGTGATTTGCTCGCCGCCATCGGGGTTTAACTGATAGGTTTTGAAGTGGCCGAAGCGGATCGCATATAAATTGCTGAACGGGTCGCCGATGCGAAACAGGTTGCCGCCGCGCGTGATCTTGCGCCGGCGTCCGATGATACGATCGAGGCGATCCATGTCGGCGGCATCTAGCCCCATCGGCAAGCATAACTGATGCATGCTGCAGGTGGCGCAGCGGACCCGTAAAGTATCGGCGTTGATGCTCGGCGGAACTATAGTTGCGGGCGCTTGTTTCATGAGTTCAGCCATCCTATTATGCGGGGTTGATGAAACTGCCGGGGTGTCGCGCACGCGCTAGCATGCGTCGATAATTGTACTCTGGGGAGGTGCCCGGACGGTCTGCATTTACCGGCTGGCGGCGGCGTTGACGACGCTTGTTGTGATTAAGGAACGCGGTCTTTTTGCGACGAAAATATTCTTGCATTCTCGCTAAAATTGCGCGATATGTAGGTATATGACGCTAATTGCAATAATTTCCAATGGGCAACACTATTTTTCGCTATAATGCAGTGCCAACTGGCTGAAGCGGTTGACTAAAATTCCTCAGGACTACTATAGTGATGGCATGATTTCACAATTTCACCACCTCTCCGGGCGCATCGACCAACTGGCCGAATTGACCCTCTCTCTACGGCGTGAAAACGCCGATTTGCGTTTATATATTGCCGCGTTAACGACTGAAAATACCGGCTATGCCAAGCGCATGCATGAGGCGCATCAGCGTATTTCGATGCTGATCGAAAAATTGCCAGCGCCCTTGCAAGAGGAGTTGCTCGGCGATGGGGAAGGGCCGGCGTCGGCCGAGACCGATAGCGGTCGCGATGTGGAGGCCTTATGATTCAGCTCGATGTCAGCATCATGGGTCAGCCCTACAAATTGGCGTGCAAGGCCGATGAAGAACAGGCCCTGCGCGATGCGGTAATTTATCTTGATGGCAAGATGTGTGCGATCCGCGATGGCGGCAAAATCAAGGGCAATGACCGGATTGCCGTGATGGCGGCGCTCGGGATTGCCGCCGAGTTTCTTGCCGTTAAATCACCAGAAGGGCCGCTGTCGGATTTGACCATGGCCGAGGTCAAACAAAAGATCGCCGCCATGCATCAGGTGCTCGATGCCGCCTTGGCGCCCCAGGAAAATTTATTTTGATTTTTTAGTGTGAATTGTATTGGAGACGGCTCTTGATTAGGGTACACTTTATTCACCCTGCAGTGTTCGCTAATGCCATATATTCCTTGAACCATTTATGCGCATCGGTTGCGGAATTTTGTTTGATGGGAGTGCGCGTCGCTAGTCCGATGAACCCGAAATTGAACTAACTGTGACCACCTTGAACCGTTTTGGTTCGGGATGCCGGCATAACGGCACATGTGGGGCCTTATTTATATTCTGTCGCGGTTGCTTGCATTTATGCGCAACCGCTTTTTTTTGTGCAAAATTCTTTGTGCATGCTTGTTTGTACACGCCTCTTCGTACAAGACATGCGCATTTTTGCGGGTCATTTCCATGATGCAATATTGGCTCATGAAATCGGAGCCTGACGAACTCAGTATTGCCGATGCGCTGGCCGCGCCGGGGCAGACGGTGGCCTGGGTCGGGGTGCGCAACTATCAGGCGCGCAATTTCATGCGCGACCAGATGCGGCCCGGCGATGGCGTTCTGTTTTATCATTCCAGTTGTCCGGCGCCCGGCATTGCCGGCCTGGCCAGGGTGGCCAGCCACGCCTATCCCGATCCGACGCAATTCGACCCTGCCAGCAAATATTATGATGCCAAGGCCAGCCGGGCCGAGCCGCGCTGGAGCCTGGTCGATATCGAGGCGCTGCAACAGACGCGCTTGCTGGCGCTGGGCGAATTGCGCACCGTTCCGGCCCTGGCCGAGATGCGCATTCTGGCGCGCGGCAACCGGCTCTCGATCACGCCGGTCACGCCGGCCGAGTGGCGCTGCATCACCGGCTTGCTGGGCCTGCCGGCTTGAGCGCCGACCGCCGCCGGTTTTTTTAGAAACGAAAAGACAATGGATATTGGATTACTGCTGGGGCTGCTATTCATGGGAGCATGCGGCGGTTTTGCCGCCGGCCTGCTCGGCATCGGCGGCGGCATGGTGCTGGTGCCTTTTGTGGTGATGATTTTTAACGCCAAACATTTTCCACCTGAACTCGTGATTCACATGGCCATTGCGACCTCGCTGGCCACCATCCTGTTTACTTCGCTGTCGTCGGTGCGCGCCCATCACGCCCACGGCGCCGTGTTGTGGGCGGTTGCGTGGCGCCTGACGCCGGGCCTGCTGCTCGGTTCCTGGATCGGCCCCTGGCTTGGCCAGTGCATGAATGCGTCGGTGCTGGCGCTCGTATTTGCCGTGTTCGTGGTCGGTGCCGCCACCCAGATGCTGGTCAACCGCAGGCCGGCGGCCGCGCGCCAATTGCCGGCGGCGGCGGGCATGCTTGGCGCCGGCGCCGTCATCGGCATCATCGCCGGCCTGGTTGGGGCCGGCGGCGCCTTCATTTCAGTGCCCTTCATGAGCTGGTGTAACGTCAAGATCCACAATGCGGTGGCGACCTCGGCCGCGCTCGGTTTTCCGATCGCGCTGGCCGGCACCTTGTCGAATGCATATTTCGGCTGGCACGCAGCAGGATTGCCGGCCTATTCCTTCGGCTATATTTATTTGCCCGCACTGCTGGCGATTGCCAGCGCCAGCATTGCGCTGGCGCCGTTCGGCGCGCGTCTTGCGCACCGCACGCCGGTTGCCACGCTGCGCAAGATTTTTGCCGGCGTGCTGTATCTGCTGGCCGGCTATATGTTCTGGAAGTCCTTCCTGGCTTGAGGCGGCAGGCGGACCGGCAGGCGGCCGCCCTTCAGCTTGCTTCAGGCGCCGTCGGCGCGCACCGGCTGGCGATAGGCCCAGACCAGCAGGATCAGGCCGCCGACGATCATCGGTATCGACAGCATCTGCCCCGACGAGATCGTGATGCCGGCGAATGAGACTTCGTAATCGGGCGTGCGGAAGTATTCGGTGAAAAAGCGTGCGCAGCCATACAGCATGGTAAACATGGCACCCACTGCCAGCCGCGGCCGGGCGCGGCGCGCATAGAACCAGAGTACGATGAATAGCAGCACGCCATCGACCAGGGCCTGGTAGATCGGCGAGGGATGGCGCGGCAGCAAATCGCCCGACTGCGGCCAGATCATGGCCCACGGCAGCGACGGATCGGCCACCTTGCCCCACAGTTCGCCGTTGATGAAATTGCCGATGCGGCCGAAGGCATAGCCGAGCGGCACCAGCGGCGCGATGAAGTCATAGACATCGAACAGATTGCGGCTGCGCTTGCGGGCCCACAAGGCCATGCCTATCATCACCCCCAAAAAACCGCCGTGGAAGGACATGCCGCCTTCCCAGACGGCGAAGATGTGCAAGGGATGGGCCAGAAATTCCAGCGGCCGGTAAAAGAACACTTCGCCGAGGCGGCCGCCGATGACCACTCCGAGCACGCCGTAAAACAGCATGTCGTCGAGGTCTTCCTTGGTCCAGCCCTTGGCCGCGATATGCGCCTGTTTGATGCGCAGCCGTCCGAGCAGGATGAACTGGGCAAATGCAAACACATACATGAGCCCGTACCAGCGCAGCTTGAGCGGGCCCAGCGAGGCGATGATGGGGTCGGGCATCGGATGGATCAGCATGTCTACTTCTTTCTTAACAAGTCGAGAAAACCGCGCAGCACGGGCGAGCCGTTGTCGCGGCGCCAGGCCAGGCCGGTTTCGACCGTCAGCTTGTGGCCGGTCAGCGGCAGGTACTGGACGCCGGTACGTTTCAAATTAGACACAGATTGTGGCACAAGCGCGATTCCCATGCCAGCAGAAACCAGGCTGACGATGGTTTGCATCTGGATCGCTTCCTGGCCGATGCGGGCGGCGATGCCGGCTTCGCGCAGGCAGCCGAGAATCGCATCGTAAAAGGCCGGCGCGATGCGGCGCGGGAAAATCAGCAGCGGCAGATCGGGCAATTGCCTGAGCGGCAGCGATTTCCTGCCTTTTAACGCCGCCAGGCCGGTCGGCGCCGCCAGCACCAGCGGTTCGGTCAGCACCGCGCAATAATCGAGGTCGCGCATGGCCTTGTCGGGCAGCGGCGGAATCAAGAGGCCGACGTCGATGCGGCCGGCCAGCAGGTCGGCCAGCTGCATGTCGGTGGTCGCTTCGCGCAAATCGATTTCGACTTGCGGATAGCGCTCGCGGAACTGGCGCAGAAAGGGCGGCAGTATGCTGTAATCGGCGCTCGAGACAAAGGCCAGCGACAGCTTGCCGGCACTGCCGTTGGCGGCGCGCCGCGCCTGTCCGGGCAGGCCCTCGATCTGCGCCAGCAGCCGGCGCGCCTCGGGCAGCAGCGCCAGCCCGGCCGGGGTCAGCGCCACGCTGCGCCGCGAGCGCGTAAACAAGGGCGTGCCCAGCAGCGCCTCGAAGCCGATGATGGCTTGCGAGAGCGGCGGTTGCGTCATGTGCAGGCGCAGCGCGGCGCGGCCGAAATGCAGTTCTTCGGCAACGGTAATGAAATAGCGCAGGTGGCGGGTTTCGATCGACATGCGCCATTTTAGCGCATTGCGGCCCGGTGATACTTTAAACGTCTCAATATGCGCTAAATCAACTATTTGACATATCGTTGGCGACAGTGCACTCTAGCTCCACGCTAAACAAGGAGACAGCATGGCCGACCAACCCAAATACAACCGCCGCTCGAGAAATATCACCGAAGGCATCTCGCGCAGTCCGAACCGTTCCATGTATTACGCCATGGGTTACAAGGAAGCCGATTTCGACAAGCCGATGATCGGTATCGCCAACGGCCACTCGACCATCACGCCCTGCAATTCGGGCCTGCAAAAACTGGCCGATATCGCCATTTCGACCATCAAGGAGGCCGGCGCCAATCCGCAGGTGTTCGGCACGCCGACCATTTCCGACGGCATGTCGATGGGCACCGAAGGCATGAAATATTCGCTGATCTCGCGCGAAGTGATCGCCGACTGTATTGAAACCGCCGTCAACGGCCAGTGGATGGATGGCGTGGTGGTGATCGGCGGCTGCGACAAGAATATGCCGGGCGGGATGATTGCGCTGTTGCGCATCAATGTGCCCGGCATTTACGTCTACGGCGGCACCATCAAGCCGGGCCGCTGGAAGGGCAAGGACCTGACCATCGTCTCGGCCTTCGAGGCGGTCGGCGAGTTCACGTCCGGGCGCATGAGCAAGGAAGACTTCGACGGCATCGAGAAAAATGCCTGTCCGTCGTCCGGTTCCTGCGGCGGCATGTACACCGCCAACACCATGTCGTCCTCGTTCGAGGCGCTCGGCATGGCCTTGATGTATTCGTCGACCATGGCCAATCCCGACGATGAAAAAGTCGGCTCGTGCGCGCAATCGGCGCGCGTTCTGGTCGAGGCCGTCAAGCGCGACCTCAAGCCGCGCGACATCGTCACCCGCAAGTCGATCGAAAATGCGGTGTCGCTGATCATGGCCACCGGCGGCTCGACCAACGCCGTGCTGCATTATCTGGCCATTGCCCATGCGGCCGAAGTCGAATGGACGATCGACGATTTCGAGCGCATACGCCAGCGCGTGCCTGTCATCTGCAATCTGAAGCCGTCGGGCCAGTACGTGGCAACCGACCTGCACGCCGCCGGCGGCATTCCGCAAGTGATGAAGCTGCTGCTCGACGCCGGCCTGATGCACGGCGACTGCCTGACCATCACCGGCCGCACGCTGGCTGAAGAACTGGCCAATGTGCCCTCGCAAGTCGATCCGAAGCAGGACGTGATCCGTCCGCTCGACAAGGCTTTGTACGCGCAAGGCCATCTGGCCATCTTGAAAGGCAATCTGTCGCCCGAGGGCTGCGTGGCCAAGATCACAGGTCTGAAAAACCCCGTCATCACCGGTCCGGCCCGCGTGTTCGACGACGAGTACACGGCCATGGAAGCGATTCTGGCCGACGACATCCGTCCCGGCGACGTGCTGGTGATGCGCTATCTGGGACCGAAAGGCGGACCCGGCATGCCGGAAATGCTGGCGCCGACCGCGGCGCTGATCGGCAAGGGACTCGGCGAATCGGTCGGGCTGATCACCGATGGCCGCTTTTCCGGCGGCACCTGGGGCATGGTGGTCGGCCACGTCTCGCCTGAAGCGTATGTCGGCGGCACCATCGGTCTGGTGCAGGAAGGCGATTCGGTGACCATCGATGCGCGCCAGCTGCTGATCCAGCTGAACGTGGCCGAGGACGAGATCGCACGCCGCCGAAGCCTGTGGAAGGCGCCGGCGCCGCGTTATACGCGCGGTGTGCTGGCCAAGTATGCGGCGCTGGCCTCGACTGCCAGCAAGGGCGCGGTCACCGGCTAAGCGGTTTGGGGGCCGATTGCAGCCATTTCCGGTCACGCTGTTGCCATGGCAATAGCGTGACCGTGTTTGTCCGCGATGCCGGCCTGGCGTCGGGCGTCTGTTTTAAAAGCGCCGCTTTTTTTGAGGGGCTGCTGTTAAAACCTGTTTTTTAAGGCTTTTTTATCTTGAAGCTTATTTTTTAAAGCTTTTCTTGATGCGCTCTGCGCGCCGTTTGGCTACTTCGTCATTGGCCTGGCGTTTGTCCAGGCCCAGCCATTTTTCGATGAATTCGAACCAGAGGAAGGCGAACACGGCGAGGGCGATGACCCAGCCCCAGGACATCGCGGCAAACTTCCATATTTCAAAGTATTTTAGTAGCGACAATGCCACAATGGCGGCGATGAGTATCATGGCGACTCCTTTTCGGGTTAGCATAGGGGCAATTAGCGGGCGGGTCAACGTCAACCCCGGCGCTTTGGGCAGCGTTATACCAGAACTGGCATAAGAAAAATGCGTCGCGCGAGCCGATACCTGTTGCTAGCGTCCGGGGCCCGCCGACACGGTAAAATGCAAAAAATCAGATAGCGGTCTATTTTGGAGAATGCAATGAAACGTTTCATCTTGGTGAGTATGTTGTTGGGTGCGATGGCCCCGGCGATGGCAGATGCGGGTCTCGATTTGGCGAAAGCAAAAGGTTGTACGGCATGCCATGCGGTAGCAACAAAAGTGGTAGGCCCGGCTTATAAGGATGTCGCGGCGAAATATGCCGGCCAAAAAGATGCCGAAGGCAAGCTTGTGCAAAAAGTCTTGAAGGGCAGTAGCGGCGTCTGGGGGGCGATCCCGATGCCAGCCAACACCCAGGTCAGCGATGGCGATGCCCATACTTTGGTCAAATGGATTTTGTCGCAAAAAAAATAAGACAGCGATTTGAATCGACAAGGGCGCACCGGCAAAACCGGGGCGCTTTTTTTATGTCTGGCGTTTCTTTCGATAGCGTTTCGCCGTTCGCCTGGAATGTAGTCTTGACATAATGCATGCTGGCAGCGACAGCAGCGCTGCAAAACACACGATGTTCCTGATCATTTGAAGATATGCTCCGGCTAAGATCGAGGCTGCAGCCTGGGCCTCAAATACATACGGAGCAAATCCCTGACCGATCGCTTGTCGGTACACGTGCTAACTTGTGCCGTCATGACAGCGACGGCGCGGCGGTACGACCTTTTTTGCCACGCTGTCTTTACGTCGTCTTATTTATCAGTTAATTGCCGGACTTGATTTATGCTCTGGCGCGTCTGATTTGTCAGTCTTGATGATGGTTCCAAGCTCAAGCGTTTTAACGTGGTATTTGCCAGGAACTTCATCAATCCTGGAAATGCTGTTGCGCGCCATGATGACGCCGAATGAAGGGTCCTGCTTGATGAAGATGACTTCACCGGCTTGTGCGGAGATATCCGTTAAAGCCCAGTTTTCCGCCTTGGAATAGATTGTGTGCTTGCCTGGGCTGACGTGAAAATAGATGTACTGCTTACCTTTTGTGTATCCCATTTCCGAGGCTGCTTCCTGGTCATCCACAAATACGTTGAAGCGAATCAGGCCGCCATATCCACCAGGGCGAATGACATATACCAGGGCTTTGCCGGGGTCGGGAAGCTTGGGAAGCTGGAATGAAGCGGTTTGCGCCTTCATCTCTTCACCGGACGGAAGACTGGCGCAGCCGGCGAGCGTCACGAGCGTTGCTGCGCACATAAGGGTGATAAAGAAGGCTAGGGATTTTCTGTTTTTTTTCATTACATGCTTTCTGCTTGGTGATGGAAAAATTTTGCAGCGCTACCTCTTAATCGACACCGGGACCGGCGCCCAGCGTGTACGCAGTGCCCGGTCTGATTCCTTGTGGAATTGCTTTTGAAGCAATACACAGTCTATTCCCGCATCGATTGTTTGTCTAGTTGGCAACATTATGCTGTTGCTTTTGCCGCGTGCACGATGGCTGCAGGCAAGCGTTGCGCCGCCGCCCGCCGTCGTGCGTGCCGCGTTTGCAGTTCGGTGGCGTCCGGACCGTTGCCAGTGTTACTATGATCGCCGAACTGACGCTGCACCTGTATTCTGCTTTTACTGTTTCAGAAAAACCGGTCGCTGCTGTATATCGAATTTAATCTAAGGACTGGTTTTACCTATGCCGATTGTGAACACGCTTGTCGTCATCTTTTTGATTCCCTTCTCGATTGCCGTGTTTTTCTTCGTCTTGACCCGGGGCGCTTTGCTGCTGCGCCGCTTCACGCCGGCCAAAGCGAGTCGGACCGCGCATATTTATCCGCTGTATTCGAATATGTTTTTGATCAAGCTGATCGATTTTCAGCCATTGATTTCAGCCATTTTGCTGTTTCAATACGATTTGCTGGTTTCGAAAATCGTGGCCGGACTGGCGGCGACCGATTTGAAGGACAAGAGCGTGATGGTGACTTCATGCCCGTTCGGCACCATCGTGCCGAGCGTGGTCAACGCTTCTTTTCAGGCTGGCGCGCGCCAGGTCTTGCTGGTCGATCTCGTGCAGAACGAATTACTCAATGTGAAGAGCAAACTCGGCACGCCAGCGGGGCATGTCGAATATATCGAAGACGATGCGACGGCGATGCAGCAAAAAGATGGCGTGGCCGATGCCAATGTGATGTTTTTTCTGCTTCATGAACTGCCGCATGACATGAAGATTGCCGCGCTCAGCGAGGCGGGGCGCATGCTGGCGCCGGGCGGCAAACTGTATCTGGCTGAATTTCATCGCCCCGATCCGCTGTTGCTGCGGCTGTTTAGCCGCGCTTATTTCACGGTCTTCGAACCGCTGGGGCTGGCTTTGTGGGATAGCCACGATCCGGTGGCTTGTCTGGAACAGATGGGCGGCTGGTCGTGCGAGCGCAGCACCGTTTTCTTCGGTTACTTTCAAGTCGTCACGGCAACCCGCCTGTAATTGATTTTGCGCGCGATCGCGTCCGTCGTGTCGGGCGCGATCGCGGCTATCGGTGTCAGCGTACGACTGACATCAATTCACGCTTGCCGTTCTTGAAGGTAAACATCGACAGCGAGCCGTTGAGGATGTCGCCCTTGGCATCGAATGCGATATTGCCGGTCACGCCTTTATGCTGGATCTTGGCCAGTACCGGCAGATATTTCGCCGGTTCGGCCGAGCCGGCTTTTTGCATCGCTTCGGCCATCGTCATCACGGCATCGTAGCAATACGGCGCATACAGCTGAACGTCGACCCCGTATTTCTTCTTGAATGCTGCCTTGAATTTGTCGAGGTCTTTTTGCGCCGAGGCTTCGACGCCGCCGGCTTCGGCGCAGATGACCTGGCCGTTGCCAAGCGCATCGCCGGCCAGGCGTACCAGGCCGACCGTGCAGACGCCGTCGCCGCCCATGAATTTAGCCGTGATTCCGAGCTGCTTCATCTGGCGCAGCATAGGGCCGGCAACCGAATCCATGCCGCCGTAGAAAATCAGGTCCGGCTTTTTGCTCTTGATCGAGGTCAGGATGGCGCTGAAGTCGGTCGCGGTGGCGCTGGTAAATTGGGTCGAGACGATTTCAACGCCAGGCATCTTGGCCTTGGCACCCTTGACGAACTGGCTGGCCACGCCTTGCCCGTAAGCGGTGCGGTCGTCAATCACGGCGATCTTCAGCGGTTTGCCGCTCTGGACTGCATAGCGGCCCAGTGCGCCGCCGAGCTGGCTGTCGTTGGCGACGACGCGAAAGGCTGTCTTGAAACCCTGTTGCGTATATTCGAGCTGGGTCGAGGACGGCGAAATTTGCGGAATGCCGGCGCTGGCATAAATGCGCGAGGCCGGCACGGTGGTGCCGGAATTCAAATGACCGATCACGCCCTTGACTTTGGCATCGACGAGTTTTTGCGCGACTGCCGTGCCTTGTTTGGGATCGCTGCCGTCATCTTCGGCAACCAGCACGAATTTGACGGCTTTGCCGCCGATCGTCGGGTGCTTTTCATTCAATTCGTCGATCGCCATGCGGGCGCCCAATTCATTGTCCTTGCCGAGGTGGGCGCTGGGACCGGTCAACGGTGCGACATTGCCGATCTTGATAATTTCCTGGGCCGCTGCCGCGCCCGCCATCGTTAGTGCAACTGCACCCACCAACGTCAATAACTTGGATTGCATGAAACCTCCTGAGTGGAAAATAAGCCGCCGGCAGGGCCGTCGACCGGAAATTGTATAAAGCAGAATGGACGAAAACGAAAGCATAGCGCTATTTACTGCTGCCGGCGCGCATTTTCAGCGAATTTTCAGTGCCAATTTTAGTGCCGGCATCAGGTGCGTGGCGTCTGCGCCCGCAATTTCGCAATTTCTTGCGCCACGGCGCGCGCCACCATCTCGTCCAGCGTCTGGTGCAAGCCGCGCTGCAGTTCGGCTGCCAGCGTGCCGACTGCCGTCTGAATCACGGCGGCCAGGCTGTCGCGCACGCGCTGCTCGAGCACGAAATCGACCCGTTCGGCCAGGCTTTGCAAAACCCGTTCGGCCACCCGCCGTTGCAGCGCACTCCATTCGGCATCGGCCGGCGCTGTGCCGGGAGCCGCTTGCGGTGCCGCGCTCGAAGTCGGGGCCGGCGTCGGTGTCGG
>JAIZVZ010000138.1 GCA_021768485.1 Oxalobacteraceae bacterium
TTACGGCACACGCCAGTGGTCGACCACGGCATTGCTGGCGGCGCCGGGGGCCGGCGTCAGATAGCTGACCAGCAGCATGGCGAGGACGCCGGCCGGCACGCCGAAAATGCCGGCCGACAGGGGCGCGATATGCATCCATTGAGCGGCGGCGCTGCCGCCCAATGTCGGATTAGTGTGCAGCATGTAATACAGGCAGAATAAAAAGCCGGTAATCATGCCGGCGGCGGCGCCTTGCCAGTTTCCGCGTTTCCAGAACACGCCGAGCACCAGCGCCGGGAACAGGGTCGAGGCCGCCAGTGAAAACGCGGCACCGACCAGCGACAGGATGTCGGCCGGTTTTTGCGCGGCGGCGTAGGCGGCGATGAAGGCCACCACCAGCAATAGCAGTTTCGAGATCGTCACCCGCTTTTGGCTCGACACTTGCGGATCGACGATTTTGTAATAGACGTCGTGCGACAGGGCATTGGAAATGGCCAGCAGCAAGCCGTCGGCAGTCGACAGTGCCGCGGCCAGGCCGCCGGCGGCGACCAGGCCCGAAATCACATAGGGCAGGCCGGCGATTTCGGGCGTGGCCAGCACGATCATGTCGCCATCGATGGCGATCTCGGCCAGCTGCACGATGCCGTCGTGGTTGATGTCGGTGATCGATACCAGCGGCGCGACCTTGTCGACGCTGGCCCAGTACGAGACCCAGTTCGGCAAATTGGCAAATTCGCTGCCCACCAGCGAGGTGTAGATATCGTATTTGACCAGCACCGCCAGGGCTGGAATGGCCAGATAGATGAGCGTGATGAAGAACAGCGTCCAGAACACCGACGAGCGCGCCTGCGGCACCGATTCGGTGGTGTAGGAGCGCATCAGGATATGCGGCAGGGCGGCCGTGCCGAGCATCAGGCAAAATACCAGCGCCAGAAAATTATTGCGCTTGATATCGGATTCGGCCTGGCTTGCGGCCGGAAACGGATCGGCGTGGGCCACGGGTGCTTCGGCGCGCGCCAGGTTGCTGGCGCGCGCCTGCGACCACAGCCGTTCGGCCGAGGCCGCCGTTTTCGGATAATTGATCAGATTGCGTTCAGCCAGCCGCAATTCGGTCAGCGAGGTGCCGCTGTTTTTTTCGGCTTCGAGCAGATGCTGGGTCTCCAGCCGGCCCTGCCCCCACGAGGCCGGCAAAGCCTTCAGTTTGCTGTCGTATGCCATGCCGCGCTGCTGGAAAATGGCGCGCACCTGCAATTCCCTGGGATCGCTCAGCAAGACTTTTTCGCGCTCGACCAGCTTGCCCATGACCGAGCCGTAAGCGATCGGCGCCAGCGGATTGCCGCTGTGCTTGACCGACAGCCAGGTGACCGGAATCAGGTACGCCATGAAAATGATGATGTATTGCGCTACCTGGGTCCAGGTGATGGCCCGCATGCCGCCCAAAAAAGAGCAGACCAGGATACTGGCCAGACCGAGGAAGATACCGACCGGGAAGTCGACGCCGGTAAAGCGCGAGGTGATCAGGCCGACGCCGTAAATCTGGGCCACGACATAGACGAATGAAACCAGGATGGTGGCGCCGACGGCCAGCAGGCGCACCAGATTGCCGCCGTAGCGCGCCGCCAGGAAGTCGGGAATCGTGAATTGACCGAACTTGCGCAGAAACGGCGCGATCAGCAGCGCCACCAGACAAAAGCCGCCGGTCCAGCCCATGATGTAGGCCAGGCCGTCGAAGCCCTGCAGATACAGGCCGCCGGCCAGGCTGATGAAGCTGGCCGCCGAAATCCAGTCGGCGGCGGTCGCCATGCCGTTGAAAAAGGCCGGCACCCGGCGCCCGGCGACATAATATTCGCTGACCTTGGAAGTGCGGCAGTACAGGCCGATGGCCGCGTATAGCGTGATGGTGCCGAACAAAAACAGATAACCGATCCAGGCGCGCGGCATGCCTTCCTGCTCGAGGATGGCCAGCGAGACCAGGAACAGCACGAAGCCCAGCGAAAAAAACAGATAGTTGCGGCGCAGCGTTTGAAAGACGGTCTTGGCCATGGCTCAGGTTTCGCGCTCGGGGTTGGGGGGAGCGTCCGGCGCGGCGGCGCGGTCGATGCGCTGCATTTGCCAGGCATATACGCCGACAATGGCGACAAACACCAGCAAGATGCCCTGGCCGGCCAGGTAGGACGACAGCGGCCAGCCGAACAGGTGCAGCTGCGCCAGGTCGCGTGCAAAGACGATGCTGGCGACGATCAGGACGAGCCATAGCGCCAGCAGGACGGCCGTCAGGCGCTGCGTGCGGCGCCAGTGCAGGGCGGCGGCGTGCTTGTTCATTTAAGTGCTCTCCGTATGTGTCTTGCCCTGTGCCTTGGTGTATTCCTTGTACAGCGGTATGCTGACCCGGAACAGCGTGCCGGGCGGCTTGTTCGCTTCGCTGCGCGGATTGTTGAAGATGTCGAGTTCGGCATTGTGCTGCTGGGCGATTTCGCGCACGATCGCCAGGCCCAGGCCGCTGCCGTCGACGTTGCTGCCGAGGATGCGGTAAAAGCGCTCGAACACGCGCTGGCGCTCGGATGCCGGGATGCCGGGGCCGCTGTCTTCGACTTCGAGAATCGCCAGGCCGCGCTCGGCATTGTGGCTGACGCGGACGGTGACGCGGCCGCCGGCCGGCGTGTAGAGCAGTGCGTTGTCGATCAGATTGCCGAGCAGTTCGCGCAGCATGATGGGGCTGCCGAGGATGGTGACGGCCGCCTCGGCCTGTTCGAAACCGAAATCGATCTGCCGGGCGAACGAGGCTTGCACCCAGTCCTGCACCACCGAGCGCGCCAGCGCCGACAATTCGAGCGGCTCGAGGCGCTGCGCCGCCTGCGGCCGGTTTTCGGCGCGCGCCAGCGCCAGCAGCTGGTTGACCAGGCGCGTGGCCGATTCCGAACTATGCGCCAGCTGTTCCAGTGAGCGCCGGATCTGCGCCGGGTCGCTCTGGCGCAGCGCCAGTTCCGATTGCATGCGCATGCCGGCCAGCGGCGTCTTCATCTGGTGGGCGGCGTCGGCCACAAAGCGCTTTTGAACCTGGATCGATTGCGACAGGCGCGCCAGCAAGTCGTTGAGCGACTCAACCAGGGGCGAGATTTCTTCCGGCACCTGGCGGGAATCGATCGAACTCAAATCGTCGGGCCGGCGGTCGCGGATGCGCTGCTGCAGCTGCGACAGCGGCGACAGGCCGCGCGAGAGCGCAAACCAGACCAGCGTCAGCGCAATCGGCAAGATGATGAATTGCGGCAGAATCACGCCCTTGATGATTTCATTGGCCAGCTGGGTGCGCTTGTCGAGCGTCTCGGCGACTTGGACCAGCGCGGTGCGCGCGACGCGGTTGGCGCCGCTCGTTTTCGCTGCGGTCGCGAGACTGGCCGATGGCAGCGCCACATAGGTATAGGCGA
This sequence comes from Oxalobacteraceae bacterium, assembly GCA_021768485.1. Lineage (GTDB taxonomy): Bacteria > Pseudomonadota > Gammaproteobacteria > Burkholderiales > Burkholderiaceae_D > JAIZVZ01. The sequence continues at coordinate 3,405 of JAIZVZ010000138.1, forward strand.
TGCGCACCGGCGTGCCATGCATGGTTTCCGAGCGCAGTTGCACGCTGCCGGCGGCCATCACCTCGTCTTCGGCGGGCGCCGGCACGTCGTGGTCGCCATCGATATATTCGCCGCGCGGGCCGACGATCTGGAAGTACACATTGTCGATATCGTCGGCGTGCAAGATGTCGCGTGTCGCCCCCGTCAGGCGGGTTGTGATCTTGCCGCCGACCTCCTTGACCTGGCGCGCCACGGCCCGCGTATTTTCTTCGAGCGCATGGTCGAACGGCTGGTTGGCGATCGATTTGGCGACCAGATACGTGATGACGATGCTGATCGGCCACAGCAGCAGCAGGGGCGCCAGCATCCAGTCGAGAATTTCGCCAAACAGCGATTGCTGGGCATCTTCCTGGTCGTCGGCGCTATTTTGGCCGCTCAGATCGGCGCCGGCGCCGAAGCGCGCGGCAGTCGATGCGGCGCTCAGGATGGACGTGCCGCCGCTGCCGGCGGCTGTATTGCCGCTGGCGGAACCATCGGCGCCGGCGGCACGCGCCGCGACCCCGCCCCACATGTCCTCGGGGGCGTTCAGGCCGACCGCTTCGTCTGTGGACGGCACCTTATTTGTCGGCGCCGCCGGCATGGCCGGCGGCGCTCTTGGCAGGATCGACGAATTTCTCGAGGCAATAGCCGAGTCCGCGCACGGTATTGATGTGAATGCCGCCGACTTCGATCTTCTTGCGCAAGCGGTGGATATACACCTCGATGGCGTTATTGCTCACTTCCTCGCCCCACTCGCACAGGTGATCGACCAGCTGCTCTTTCGAGACCAGGCGGCCGGTACGCGCCAGCAGGATTTCGAGCAAACCCAGTTCGCGCGCCGACAGTTCAAGCGTGTGCTCGTCGATGCTGGCGCTGCGGCCGACCTGGTCGTAGCTCAGCGGTCCGTGCCTGACGACGGTCGGCCCGCCGCCGGCGCCGCGCCGGGTCAGTGCCCGCACGCGGGCCTCCAGTTCGGTCAGCGCAAACGGCTTGGCCATGTAATCGTCGGCGCCGAGATCGAGGCCGTTGACGCGCTGTTCGACGGTGTCGGCCGCGGTCAGGATCAATACCGGCAACAGGGAATGGCGCGCGCGCAAGCGGCGCAACACCTCCAGGCCCGACATTTTCGGCAAACCGAGGTCGAGAATCAGCAAATCGAATTCCTGGGTCGTCAGCGCGGTATCGGCATCCTGGCCGTTCTTGACACAGTCGATGGCATAGCCGGATTGGCGCAAGGAGCGCGTCAAGCCATCGGCAAGCACGCTATCGTCTTCTGCTAGCAATATACGCATGGTGGGTCACGGGAAAAATCGAGTTGCTGTCATTGTGTTTTATTTTTCGTCACAAAGCGAGTGCATTTGAGCATGCTGCAAGCGCAAAAAAGCCGCTTGTGCGTTGCGAATCGAAGCGCTGCGCTTATTTTGTACCGCGCAAAACCTTGTCGCCCGGGCCGCAGTCTAAGCTGTACACCAAGCGGCACACCAAGCCGCATACCCAGCCGGACACCAAGCCGCACACCGGCCGTCGACATTGCTGGCGCGCTCCGCAGCGCGATGGCGGCAAGTGTGCGAGACTGCCGGCCTGCGCTCAAATTGCGCGGCATGAGGCGGTGAAGGCGGAAATTGTTTAATTGCAACGTTTTCGGTCGCTCGCATACACGGCGCCGACGGCGGCGTCTGCCGGGGGCGCGTTTGCGCCGGCACAGGCAAAATAAAGAATTTGACGAAATATCGAACTAGGGCTTGCATTCACCACTGTTTTTTTATACAGTATCGCTTGTGAGGTCGATTAAGAGCCCGTTTCAAGTGGCGAGGTGGGCCAGGGCAGGCTTCTGGTAAAGAACGATGCACTGGAACGACGCACAGAAAGGGCGTATTTCGATGCCTTTTTGT
>JAIZVZ010000139.1 GCA_021768485.1 Oxalobacteraceae bacterium
TGGGGCTTCTCGTGGGGCCAGTGCCGCCTGCTGCTGCCGGGCTGGTACGGTTTCGGCAGCGCCGTGACGTCCTGGCTCGAAGCCGGCGGCGCCGCCGCGCGCGCCGAGCGGGTCGCCACGCTGCAAGCCATGCTCGCGCACTGGCCCTTCTTCGGCACCCTGATCTCGAACATGGACATGGTACTGGCCAAGGCCGATCTGGCGGTGGCTTCGCGTTACGCCGAACTGGTCAACGACGAAGAGCTGCGCAACCGGATTTTCGCCCGCATCACCGACGAATTCGAGCGCACCTGGAGCGTGCTGACCCTGATCACCGGCAGCGACAAACGGCTGCTGCGCACGCCCTTGCTGGCGCGCTCGATCAAGAACCGCTTCGCCTACCTCGATCCGCTCAACCATTTACAGGTCGAGCTGATCAAACGCCACCGCAGCAGCGCCTCGTCGCAGCCAGCGGCCGACAACCGTGTCCATCGCGGCATTCACCTGTCGATCAACGGGGTGGCGGCCGGTTTGCGCAATACGGGGTGAGCACGGATTGAACCGGCGCAAAGATCGCCGCAGCCACCGGTATGGCTGCGGCGCGCATGCGCTGTACGGCGGCGGCGCTTGCACTTTCCTGCGGGCCGCCCCGACCATCGCCACGATCTGAATATATGAATCCCTCGTCATCGCCTTCCATTACCCGCGCCACATGGCAATCGACTGCCGACTTCCCCGAAAACGAAGGCGATAGCTGGACTTTCCGTAACGGGAAAAAAATTTATCATGGCCAGGAGCTCGTCGAAAAGAAAATTCGCAACTGGAATCCCATGAGCAAAATACTGGTCGGGGTCCCCGGATCAAAAAAAATCTTACCGCCGATCTGTCAAAACGCCACCGCAGATGCGGTTCAGTTTTATGTCAAAAGAAATACCTGCATTACCTTGTCGATATTCGTATTGTTGGCCATGGTTGAATTCTTCATGAATCAAATACATCCCAACAATATGAAGAGCAAACAAATTTACAGCACTACATTCATACTTTTTCTACTGACGGGCGGAGATTATTTTTTCTATCTAAGAAAAAAAGACTGGCTGGCAGAGCGCGCATTATTCTTTTATTGGCTGCAGACATCCAAATCCTATTTAAAAGGAATCATGCTGACGTCTGCTTTGATGACTGGCTGGGGCCTGATTCAACTGGGCCTCCAGCGCTTCTCGCCTGATGTCGACCTTGCATTCAACAAATATGGCCTCGTGTACCAGCTTTTCGACGCCGGCCAGTGGTGGCGCATCCTCTCTGGTCCATATATACACAATGGATTACTTCATTTCATTTCCAACGCCGGCATGTTTGTGTTTATCGGCGCACTCGCTTATGTGATCAGCCCATGGAAATCGGGCTTGGTGTTTTTTTTCGGAAATATATTTTCAGCCGCCTCAGTGTTGCTTTTTGCCAGAGGAAATCAAGAGGCGCTGTGCGGCATATCGGGCGGTATTCTGGCGGTGTTTATATATGTCTGCAGCTATATGATGTGGCACAAATCGGATTTCCCCAAAGGATTGGGAAATTTATTATTGGGGATATGCCTGAGCTCGCTCATTCTGGCCTGTTTCGCGATGCCCGATGCCAGCAACACGGCCCATCTTGCCGGGATTGTTTTTGGCCTCATATTTTTCTTTGCCAGTACACGCATCGAATCTATCGCAGGCAGAAAAACGGCTGAAATGCCGCGCACCTGATGCCCCATCCATATCGCTTGCAAGCCTGGACGCAACAAAACAGGTAAATGCCAGGCCATCAGCTATAATCTTCGGCAGCGATGCGACCGGACGTGCAAGATGGGCTTTCATGCAGACATTGCACGAATCTGTTCCCGTGATCGGGCATCGACATGTCCGAGCTCCACAAAAAATAGAAAAATGCCCTCAGCCTGCGCCTTGCGCCAGACTTCGGCGAGTGAGTACATACTTGAGCAAGCAAGTGAATAAAATGGGCAATGCCACAAAAAAAATCGCGCCTGCGGTCCTGACCCCGACCGAGGCTATCCTGGAAAGCATCTCCGATGGTGTTTTTACGGTAGACATGGATTGGCGCATCAGCTCACTCAATCGCGCCGGCGAAGAGATTACCGGCGTCAAGCGGGCCGACGCCATCGGCCGCCGCTGTGCCGACGTTTTCCGCTCCAGCATTTGCGGCGCCGAATGCGCGCTCGAGCATTCCATGAAGACCGGCAGGCAAGTGGTCGGCAAGACTTGCTATATCGTCGATGCCGATGGCCACCGCGTTCCGATCAGTATTTCGACTGCCGTGCTGCGCGATGCCGAGGGCCGCATCGTCGGCGGAGCCGAAACCTTTCGCGACGTTTCTGAAATCGAAGCCTTGCGCCATGAACTGGAAGGCAAGTTCCGGGTCGGCAATCTGGTCAGCCACAGTCCGCTGATGCAGCGCCTGTTCGACGTCTTGCCGGCCATCGCCGGCAGTCCGAGCACGGTCTTGATCCAGGGCGCCACCGGCACCGGCAAGGAAATTCTGGCCAAGACCATCCACGCCCTCAGTCCGCGCAGCGAGGGACCGTTTATCGCCGTCAATTGCGGCGCCCTGCCCGACACCCTGCTCGAATCGGAACTGTTCGGCTACAAGGCCGGCGCCTTTACCGGCGCCAACAAGGACAAGCCGGGCCGCTTTGCGCTGGCCAAGGGCGGCACCCTGTTCCTCGACGAAATCGGCGACGTCAGCCCGGCGCTGCAAGTGCGCCTGCTGCGCGTGCTGCAAGAGCGCATGTACGAACCGCTGGGCGCCACGCGTTCCGAGCCCAGCGATGCCCGCATCATCGTCGCCACCAACAAGGATTTGGCCGAACTGGTGCGGCAGGGGCAATTTCGCGAAGATTTGTATTACCGCATCAATGTCGTGCGGGTCGAACTGCCGCCGCTGAACCGGCGCAAGGAAGACATCGCGCTGCTGATCGAGCAATTCATCGAGCGCTTCAACCATTTGCAGCGCAAGAGCATCGTCGGCGTCGCCGCCGAAGCGCAATCGCTACTGATGGCGCACCACTGGCCCGGCAATGTGCGCGAACTCGAAAACGTCATCGAACGCGCCTTCATCCTGTGTAACGACAAACACATCCGGATCGCGCACCTGCCCGAAGAACTAAGCAGACGCAATAATGCGTCTCGGCAACAGCAAGACATGCGCTCGGCCCATCAATTGCTCGATACCGAAGCCATCCGCAGCGCGCTGCACCGCAACGACTTCAACCGTCTGGCCGCCGCCAAAGAGCTCGGCATCCATAAAACCACCTTGTTTCGCAAGATTAAAAAACTGGGGCTGACGCTGCCCGAACAAGATGGACGCGCGCGCAAACAGTAGCAATAACGCAACACCGCCATCGCAAAGAGATGCGCCGCCGCTACCGTAGCGGGCCCAAGAATTGGCTGCACCGTCAAAATTCATGTTCAAATTCAATGACTTAAAAATCAATATGGATTTTTCCCGCATGGCATGACTTATGCAAAGCTATTCCTGTCCAGTTACATGCCCACGAATCGGCCGCCGATCGTGACAACGCAGCATGAGCGCCGCAATGGCGCAAAAGCCTGACGCGTTTGCATTTGGCAAGAATGACTCATTTAAAAGGAAAATCGTATGTCGAAGGAATCGGTCAAAATCACCCTGCTCGCCGATAACGAAGCAGCTCCCGGCCTGGAAAAAGAACACGGCTTTGCGGCCTGGATCGAAGTGGGCGGGCGCAGCATCCTGTTCGACACCGGCCATACAGGCGTCTTGCAAACCAATGCAGCCCGCCTCGGCGTCGATCTCAAGCAAGCCGACACGCTGGTCATCAGCCATGGCCACCGCGACCATACCGGGACCCTGGCGCAGTTTTTAGCCGAAAACGATCACGCGCAATTATATTTCGCCGGCAATATCGATCCGCAGCGCTACTGGTATTCGCCCGAACCCGATCCCTACGGCATGCCGCAAGACTCGCGCGAAGCACTGGCAGCCCTGCCGGCATCGCGCGTCCATTCGTGCAATGCGCCGCATTACCTGGCGCCCGGCATCGGCATCACCGGTCCGGTGCCGCGCCTGTCGTCTTTTGAAGATACCGGCGGCACCTTTTATTTCGACGCCGAGCGCAAAAAAATCGATCAGATCGAAGACGACCAGTCGATGTGGTTCGAAACCGACGAAGGTCTGGTCGTGCTGCTCGGCTGCTGCCATTCGGGCCTGTCCAATACCATCGACTATATCCGCAAGATTTCCCATATCGAGCAGGTGCGCGGCGTGGTCGGCGGCATGCATCTGCTGCAGGCCAATGAACAAAGACTGAGCAAGACTTTCGCGCTGATGACGGACTGGCACGCGCAATTCCTGATTCCCTGCCATTGCACCGGCATGGAATCGGCAAAGAAAATGCGGGCCGCGGTCGGCGCCGACATCGTCAGCCACGGCCATGCGGGGATGGTGATCGAAGCCGGCCAACTGGCGGCCTAGGAAAACCACCGGCACCACGGGACAGGCAGTCGCCATCGTCATGCTCGCGATATGCACGGGCCGGCCCGGCATCCGCCGCCGGCCCGTGCGCCTTCAAGGCCCGAACTGATTCTGCAGGCGGGTCTTGATGCGATTGCGTTTCTGGGTCGGCAGATAGTCGATGAACACGATGCCGTTCAAATGGTCGAGTTCATGCTGGATGCAGCTGGCCAGCCAGTCTTCGGCCGCCAGGGTAAAGACGGTGCCGCTCAGGTCTTGCGCCTCGACCCGGATGGCGGCGGCGCGCGTGACCGTTTCGAACACGTCGGCCACCGACAGGCAGCCTTCGCGGCCGATGACGGTGTCGGCGCTGGTCCAGAGCAGCTTCGGATTGATCAGCACCAGCGGATCGTCCATCGTTTCGGAGACATCGATGACCACCACCCGCTTGTGGATATTCACCTGGGTCGCGGCCAGGCCGGTGCCGTCGGCGCTATACATGGTATCGAACATGTCGCGCACCAGTTTGCGCAAGCGGTCGTCGATCGCGCCGACCGGCTTGGCGATGCGCGTCAGACGTTTATCCGGATATTGAAGAATCGGCAAGACAGCCATTGTTTTACATCCTATTGCAATCAAAAAGCCCGCTCATGCTAACACCAACGCGGGCAGCGCGAGTGCCAACCGAGTGCAAACCGGGTCCAGACTGAGCCCAGACTGAGCCCAAACCGGGCCAAAGCCGGGCCAAAGCCGGGCCAAAGCCGGGCACGGCCGGTCGCCGCTCGGGCCGGCGCCGGCGGGCGCATGCGCCAGGCCCATTCGGCCAGCGCAAACCATCTGCCTGGCGCG
>JAIZVZ010000061.1 GCA_021768485.1 Oxalobacteraceae bacterium
CCCGTCTTGCAAGACGGGGTTTTCGCAGGGATTGACAAAACACCGCCGGCCAGACGCCGGCGCCGCTTCCTTATTCCTTGACCTGATAGCTGTCGTTATCCTTGTCTTGCAAGAAAATCTGCGTATAACGGCCCAGTTTGGCATCGGCAAACTGCTGTTCGCCATGTTCGCGGCAAGCGCTGCAGGCATGACGCGGAATGGTGATGGCCAGGACGTGATTGCGGGTATCGTCGCATTGCGAATCGATGACGATCGTGCCGCCGCAATCGGAACAGGTGCGCACGGTTTCTTCCTGGCGCTCGCGGATGCCGTCGGTATCGTAGAAAATGCTCTTGTTCCGCTTGTGGAAAGCCTGCTTCGGATAGACCTGGTCGCGCAGCGCCTCGCGGTTATTCCAGTGCTGGAAAGTCCACTCCTTCAGTTGCACCAGCGCCGCCGTGATCGAGGCCGGCTGACGCTGCGAGCGCGCATCGTAGTCCGGTTCCTGGATATGGCTGAAGTCCATGCCGGCCATCGCCAGGATGATGCCGGTGTTGATGTATGGCAACGCCGTCTCGATCGAATAGCCGCCCTCGAGCACTGCCAGATCGGGTGCCAGGCGCTGGTTCAGCTTGGCGTAACCCTGCGCGGTAAACTTCATGTTCGTGATCGGATCGGAATAGTGATTGTCCTGACCGGCCGAGTTGACGATCAGATCAGGCTTCCACTCTTCGACGATAGGCATGACGATTTCGTTGAGCACATACAGAAAGCCTTCTTCGCAGGTGCCCGGCGGCAGCGGCAGATTGATCGTGGTGCCGAAAGCGTTCGGCCCGCCGAGTTCGTCGGGAAAGCCCGAGCCCGGATACAGCGTGCGGCCGTCCTGATGCAGGGAAATGAACAGCACATCGGGATCATGCCAGAAAATATCCTGCGAACCGTCGCCGTGGTGGCAATCGGTATCGACCACCGCGATACGGCGCACGCCGTACTTCTGGCGGATGTGCTCGATCATGATCGCTTCCATGTTCAGCGTACAAAAACCGCGGCTGCCATGGATGACGCGGAACGAGTGATGGCCGCACGGGCGCACCAGCGCGAACGCATTGTCGACTTCCTTGTTCATTACCTTGTCGGCCGCCGTGATGCAGCCGCCGACCGCGATCAGGTGCGAGGCATGGACGATTTCATCGATGCCGGGCACGCAAAAATGCACGCGCTGGATATCCTGCGCCGTCGCCACGCCGGGCTTGAATTCGAGGATGTTGTCGAAGTCCAGCAGACCTTCTTCGACCACCTGATCCTGGGTGTAGAGCAGGCGCTCCTCGCGCTCGGGATGGGTGGGCGAAATCGCATAGTCAAATGCTGGGAAAAATACCAATCCAGTTTTCTTTTTCACTGCGACACCTTCTTTAAATGGATTCTTGTTTGATCAGGCCGGGCTTGATCTGCACGCGAACCCGGATATTTTTGCCGGTGGTCGAAAAACCGCGCATCACATTGAAGGACTGGCAATCGGTGACTTCGATTTCCATGTCCTCGTCGCGCGCGCCGGCCGCCTTGGCGATTTTTTGCAGTTTGTCGCGGCCCACTTCGATCACGTCATCGACCGTAAAGCGCTTCGAAATCTCGACCTGCAAGCCTTCTTCGGCGATGCTCATCAACTGGGCATCGGTATCGGCGATCAGGTTCAGTTCGACTGTGGTGCGGGCCATCGCCGCGCCGCTGGCGTTGATGACGTCGGAATCTTCGGGCACCACCACCGTCAGGCCGAGCAAGGCGCCGACCTGTTTGGCCAGATACGGCGCCGGGCCGCCGACCACGATCAATTGCTTGGGCACGATCTTCTTGCCTTCAAGTAGTTCGTGAATCGTGTAAACGGGCTTGCCGTTGACCGCTTCGACCATGCTGCGGACCTTGGCGGCGATGTTTTCGCACACCTGCTGCATGATGGCCTCGGCCACCTGCTGCGCGCTTTGCTTGAGTTGCTGCGCCAGGCCGTCGATCGCGGCCGCGGCCTTGGCCTTGTCGCCGATGGCGGCCAGGCCGAGGAAAATCATGGCATCGGTCGGGGTCGGCATCGGGCCGTCGAAGGCCATTGCCGAACCTTTGCGCTCGGGGCCGATCTGCAGGCCGCCGTCGACGACGCGGATCTGGCTGTCGCCGCCCAGCGCCATCGAATGCGTCAGCAAGCCGCGGATCAGGGTCTTGTGGCCTTCGATTTCGACGCCTTGCGGCTCGAGCAGCGGGGCGCCGTCGGCAAACAGGGCGATATCGGTGGTGGTGCCGCCGACATCGATCGAGACCGAGTCGACGTCCTTGGGCACAAAAGGCAAGACGCCCATGATGGTCGCCGCCGGTCCCGACAAAATGGTTTGCACCGGATAATTGCGCGATTGCTCGACGTCGATGGTGCCGCCGTCGGCCTTCAGGATGTAGAGCGGGACATCGATGCCCAGTTGCTTGAGGTAGCTAGACAATTGCCCGACCAGCCGGCTGTGCAGATTCCAGATCGCTTCGTTCAGATAGGTGGTGGCGATGCGGCGCGGGAAATTGAGCTGGCCCGACAAATGATGGCCGAGCGAGACGTGCTTGGACTGGTCGGCGAACAAGGCTTGCACATGGCGCTCGTGGGCTGGATTGCGCGTCGAGAATTTGCCGATGATCGCGATGTTGTCGAGCTTTTTGCGCGCAAATTCGAGCTTCAGGGCGTCGAGCTCGTCGTCGTCGGGCTCTTTCGCCTCGATGCCGCGGTGATTCATGTAGCCGGCCACGATGGTGGTCTTGTCGGCCAGCGGCAAATCATTGGGCGCGACGCCCGGTCCGTTCATGACGATCAGGCCGACCGGGTCGAGCTGATTTTGCGCCACGGCGTTGGTCGAGATCGTGGTGCTGAGCACAATGCGCTTGAGCTGCTTGAGGTCATCGGCATTGGCGACGGCGTGGGTCGCGCTCAGGACGCAAGCGAGAATATCGTTTTTGTCGGTTAAAACCTTCGACTTGCGGATGATTTTCCGATTCTTCATCAAGACCGAATCGGTATGAGTGCCGCCTACATCAATTCCAAGGATCATGCTTTCCTCTCTTGGCCATGGGGGTATTCCTTACTGGCTTATTCAATCAAATCGTGCGGATTACGGCAGCCCGCCTCTCGCCGAAAATCGACATGGGGGGCGCTACCGATGGGGTGTTTCAATCAACCCTACCATTATACGGGGAATTATGGCCGGAATTGCCAATCTGCCGTTCAAAGACGCGCCGCCCGCACCGCCAACGGCCAGCGGATGCGGCGCGTTTGCTGCGGCTGGCCCCAGACCGCCGCCAGCGCCGCGGCCAGGGCCGGCAGCGGATCGCGGCCATGATGGGCGATGAAGCGCGCGGTGGCCGACCAGCTGCCGACATAGCCGAGCAATTGCGCCAGCGTCCAGTCGGCCGTCATCGCCAGCGGCGGCGCGGCCAGTTCGGCAAAGGGAAAGTCGAGCGTGCGGTAAGCGCTCTCGACATGGGTCCGCTCGGGCGGCCAGAACGGACCGACCGTGTCGCGGTAAAAGTGTTGTAAAAGAGCGTCGGCAGCTTTGCCGTCCACCGCGTCACCACCGTCCGCGTGCCCCTCGACATGCTGGACGCCATAGGTCCAGACCGCCAGCACGCCGCCCGGCTTGAGCACGCGCCGCGCCTCGCGGTAAAAAGCCGGCAGATCGAACCAGTGCAAGGCTTGCGCCACGGTGAGCAAATCGACGGAACGCGCCGCCAGTCCCGAGTGCTCGGCCGGCGCCACCCGGTAGTCGATGCCGCGGTGCGGCACGGCGGCGCCAATTTGCGCGGCACTGGCGTCGCTCGCCAGTACCTTGTCGAAATACGCGGCCAGGCCCTCGGCGGCCTGGCCGCTGCCGGTGGCGCAATCCCAGGCCAGCTGATGAGCCGGTACGACGCTGGCCAGCCATGCGAACAAGGCCGGCGGATAAGTCGGGCGGAAGGCGGCGTAATTGCCGGCGACGGCAGAAAAGTGGTCTTTGAATCGATTCGGCATCGCATCCCCGCAAAAAAAGACGGCACAGCGAGCACGGCAGCACAACTTGGCAGACCGCTCGGCGAGCGCCAGTCGGCGACCCAAGCGCCGCGCTAGCGCCGCATGCTCTCCCACACTTTTTGCAAACGTTTGACCGATACCGGCATCGGCGTGCGCAATTCCTGGGCATACAGCGAGACCCGCAATTCTTCGAGCAGCCAGCGAAATTCGCTCATCTTCGGATCGAGATGCCGGCCACCGCCTTTTTGCTCGCGCAAAAATGGCGCGGCGGCCGCATTCCATTCGGCCATCAGCCTGGCATCGCGCGCCGGATCGGCGCGCAGTTTTTCGAGGCGGACGTTGATCGCCTTCAGGTAGCGCGGAAATTGCGCCAGTTGCGCATACGCCGTCTCGACCAGAAAATTCTTGCCGATCAGGTTTTGCAGCTGGCCCTGCATGTCGGCGGCGGCCGCGGCCTGCGCTTTGGCGCCCTGCAGCTTCTTCGGCAGACCGTGAAATTCGCCGAGAATCTGGGCCAGCAGACGGGCAATTTCATTGACCAGCAGACCGAGGCGCGACTTGCCCTCGTCCCGGCGCTTGCTGAACGATTCCTGATTGATCGGCAACGGTTCCTGCAAACAGGCGATGTCTAGCGCCGTTTGCAAGATCTGGTCGCGCAACTGCTCTTGCGAACCGAGCGGCATGTACTGCATGCCCAATTGCTGCATGCCGGGGATATTCTTTTCCAGGTATTTCAGCTGGTCCTTCAATTGCAGCGCCAGCAGGCGCCGCAGTCCGACCCGGTGGGTGCGGGCGGCCACCACCGGATCGTCGAACACTTCGAGATTGCAGAACGTGCCCTTGTCGACCAGCGCCGGAAAACCGATCAGGGTCAGCTTGCCCTGCTTGATTTCGAGCAGCTCGGGCAATTCGCCGAAAGTCCAGCTGCTCAGGTTGTCGTATTGCGTGATCGACGGTGCCGCTGCCGCCGAGCCGACGGTGGCCGGCGCCGGAGCACGGCTGTCCTCGGCCGATTTTGCCGCCGATTTTGCGCCCGTGCCGGCCGGCGCGCCCTTGTTCGTCACCAGCCGGCTGAGATCGACATCGCCCTGCTCGGCCAGCTTTTGAAAACTCTCGCGCGCCTGCACGCTGAACTGCGCCTGCAGGACGGCCAGGTTGCGCCCCATCTCGAGCTGGCGGCCATGCTCGTCGATGACCTTGAAATTCATGAAATGATGGGCCGGCAGCGTCTCGAGCTTGTAGTCCGACATCAGGGTGGCGATGCCGGTCTGCTCGCGCACATCGGCGATCAGCGCCGCCAGCAGTTCACCGCGGCCGAAGCTGCCGGCGGCGTGGACCCGCTCGCAAAAGCCGGCCGCATAATCGGGCAGCGGCACGCAGTGGCGGCGCAGCTTTTGCGGCAAGGACTTCAGCAGCAGATGGATTTTTTCCTTGAGCATGCCGGGCACCAGCCACTCGCAGCGATGGGCCGACAACTGGTTCAGGGCGAACAGCGGCACGGCCAGCGTGACGCCGTCGCGCGCGCTGCCCGGTTCGAAATGATAGGTCAGCTGCATCTGCAGGCCGGTGGCCGCCAGCAGTTTCGGGAACAGCTCGGTGGTCACGCCGGCCGCTTCGTGCCGCATCAAGTCGTCGCGGTTAAGGAATAATAATTTCGGCTCGGCGAGGCTGGCCTGCTTGTACCATTTTTCAAAACCGGCGCCGTTGCAGACATCGGCCGGCAGCACCTGATCGTAAAAGGCGGCGATCAATTCATCATCGACCAGCACATCGACCCGGCGCGACTTGTGTTCGAGGTTTTCGATCTCGCGCACGAGCTTGTGGTTATGCGCAAAAAACGGCGCGCGCGTATCGAATTCGCCGCCCACCAGGGCGTCGCGGATGAATATCTCGCGCGCCTCGGGCAGGTTGAACTGGCCGTAATTGATGCGGCGCTGGCTGTAGACCACCAGCCCGTACAACGTGGCGCGCTCGGAGGCCGAGACCTGCGCCGGCCGCTTTTCCCAGCGCGGCTCGCCCCACGATTTCTTGAGCAGATGGCCGCCGACTTTTTCCAGCCATTCTGGCTGGATCTGGGCGATGGTGCGCGCATACAGGCGCGTGGTATCGACCAGCTCGGCCGCCATCACCCAGCGCCCCGGCTTTTTCAATAGCGAGGAGCCGGGCCACAAATGAAATTTGATGCCGCGCGCGCCCAGATAATGCTGCTCGTCCTCGGGCTTGAACCCGATATTGCCGAGCAGGCCTGTGAGCAGCGCCAGATGCAGATTGTCGTAGGTGGCCGGCGTGTCGTTGAGGCGCCAGCCCTGCTCGCGCACGATGGTCAGCAATTGGCTGTGGACATCGCGCCATTCGCGCAGGCGCAGCTGCGACAGGAAATTGGCGCGGCAGCTCTCCTGCAGCAGGCGGTTGCTTTTCTTGAGGGCGATGGCTTGTTCGAACCAGGCCCAGATTTTCAGATAGCTTAAAAATTCCGATTTTTCGTCGGCGAACTTCTTGTGCGCCTCGTCGGCGGCGGCCGCCGCCTCGAGCGGCCGGTCGCGCGGATCCTGCACCGACAGCGCCGAGGCGATGATCAGCATCTCGGTCAGGCAGACATTGTCTTGCGCGGCCAGAATCATGCGGCCGACGCGCGGATCGAGCGGCAGCTTGGCCAGCTTTTGGCCCAAGGGCGTCAAATTATTGTCGTCGCCGACCGCCCCCAATTCCTGCAGCAGCTGGTAGCCGTCGGCAATCGCGCGCGCCGGCGGCGGTTCGATGAAGGGGAAGGTTTCGACATCGGTCAGGCGCAGCGACTTCATGCGCAGGATGACGGCCGCCAGCGACGAGCGCAAAATCTCGGGCTCGGTAAATTTCGGCCGCAGCAGATAATCCTGCTCGTCGTACAGACGGATGCAGACACCGTCCTCGACCCGGCCGCAACGGCCGGCGCGCTGGTTGGCGGCCGATTGCGCCACCGGTTCGATCTGCAATTGCTCGACCTTGTTGCGATAGCTGTAGCGCTTGACGCGCGCCAGCCCGGCATCGACCACATAGCGGATGCCGGGCACGGTCAGCGAGGTTTCGGCGACATTGGTCGAAAGTACGATGCGACGCGCATTCGATACCTTGAACACGCGCTCCTGCTCTTGCGCCGAGAGGCGCGCAAACAGCGGCAAGATCTCGACATGCGAGGGATGGTGCTTGCGCAGCGCTTCGGCGCAGTCGCGGATTTCGCGCTCGCCCGGCAGGAACACCAGCACATCGCCGGAACCGATGCGGCACAATTCGTCGACCGCATCGACGATGGCATCCATCAGGTCGCGCTTGTCCTTGGCGGCCGAGGCCGCCGTAGCGCGCTCGGGCTGCTTGGCGGCTTGAGTGGCCCCCGTGCCCGGCAGCGCGACCTTGGGGACGTCGATCGGCCGGTAGCGCACCTCGACCTGGTACAGGCGGCCCGAGACTTCGATCACCGGCGCCAGCCTGTCGTTCTGCGCAAAATGGCGCGCAAAACGCTCGGCGTCGATGGTGGCCGAGGTGATGATCAGTTTCAGGTCGGGCCGGCGCGGCAGCAACTGCTTCAGATAGCCGAGCAGGAAGTCGATGTTCAGGCTGCGTTCATGCGCCTCATCGATGATGATGGTGTCGTACTGGCGCAGCAGCGGATCGGTCTGGGTCTCGGCCAGCAAGATACCGTCGGTCATCAGCTTGACCGCCGCGCCGCGCGTCAGGGTATCGGTAAACCGCACCTTGAAGCCGACGTTTTCGCCGGCCGGCGTGCCGAGTTCCTGGGCGATGCGCTTGGCGGTCGATGAGGCGGCGATGCGGCGCGGCTGCGTGTGGCCGATCAGGCCGAGGCGGCCGCGGCCCAGTTCGAGGCAGATTTTCGGCAATTGCGTGGTCTTGCCGGAACCGGTCTCGCCGCAGACGATGATGACCTGGTTTTCCTGCAGTGCCTTGGCAATATCGTCGCGCCGCGACGATACCGGCAACTCTTCCGGAAAGGTAATGGCCGGCAGCGGATTGCGAAACGGCGGCTCTTTGGCAAGCGCCGGCGATTGCGAGGCCTGCTGCGCCCGCGACGGACGCTGCGGGCCGGCCTGCCGGCCCTGGCCTGTTGCCGGGCCTCCGGCGCGGCTGTCGACGCCGCCGCGCGGCGCGCGGCCGCGCTGGCGCCCCGGCCCGCCAGACACCGGCCGGGGCGAGGCGGCGGCCTCGGGCGAAGCCGGCGGCGCGCCGCGCGGACGGCTACGGGCAGGCATTTCAGCCGCGGCCCCGGCAGCGGCGTCGCCAGAGACATCGGCAGCGGCGGCGGCAGCAGCGGCGGCGGACGCGCCGGCAAGCGCGCTGGCAAGTGCAGTGGAAAGCGCACTGATGGGCGAAATAGGCCCCGGCCGTGGCGTGGACGGCTTGTTACGTGTTTCTGGCATTGTTTTTTTGTGCGGTTAGGCGCGACGGGGGACGCACGCAGGTTCAACTCCAATTATAATGCGAACCATGGAAAATCCCACCCAATTTGTCCAATGGCTGCGCTCGGTCGCACCCTATATCCACGCTTTCCGCGGCAAGACCTTCGTGCTGGCCTTCCCCGGCGAGCTCGTCATGGCCGGCGCCATGCCGGTGCTGGCCCAGGATCTGGCGCTGCTGCACGCGCTCGGCATCAAGATCGTGATCGTCCACGGCTCGCGACCGCAGGTGCAGGAACAACTGGCGCTGCGCAATGTCGTCGGCCGCTTTCACAACGGCGTGCGGATTACCGATACCGCCGCGCTCGAATGCGCCAAGGAAGCCGCCGGCGAATTACGCCTCGATATCGAAGCGGCCTTCAGCCAGGGCTTGCCGAATACGCCGATGGCGCATGCCGAAATCCGCATTGTCTCCGGCAATTTCGTCACGGCGCGGCCGATGGGCGTGATCGATGGCGTCGACCTCGAATTGACCGGCATTACGCGCAAGATCGCCGCCGAAACCATCCACGCCATTCTCGACACCGGCGGCCCCGTGCTGCTGTCGCCGCTCGGTTTTTCGCCGACCGGCGAAGCGTTCAACCTGACCATGGAAGACGTGGCCGTGAATGCGGCGATGGCGCTGCATGCCGACAAACTCATTTTTATCAGCGAAACGCCGATGATGGTCGATGCCGCCGGCGTCGAAATCCGCGAACTGTCCTCGCACCAGGCCGAGGCGGTGCTGAAAGCCGACTTCCTGCCGCCCGACTCGGCCTTTTACCTGCAGCATGCGATCAAGGCCTGCAATAGCGGTGTGCCGCGCGCCCATATCGTGCCCTTCACCACCGATGGCGCGGCGCTGCTCGAAATTTTCACGCACGATGGCGTCGGCACCATGATCAGCCATGAAAACCTGGAAAGCCTGCGCGAGGCAACCATCGAAGACGTCGGCGGCATCATCAAGCTGATCGAACCGTTCGAGGCCGACGGCACGCTGGTCAAGCGCGGGCGCGAACTGATCGAACGCGAAATCGACAATTTTTCAGTCATCGAACATGACGGCGTGATCTTCGGCTGCGCCGCCTTATACCCGTTCCCGGCCGAGAAAATGGCCGAGATGGCATGCCTGATCGTCAGCCCCGAGGTGCAGACCCAGGGCGATGGCGAGCGTTTGCTCAAGCATACCGAAAATCTGGCACGCGCGGCCGGCTTCAAGAAATTGTTCGTCCTGACCACGGTGACGGCGCACTGGTTTCTCAAGCGCGGCTTCATCCATGCCTCGGTCGACGCCTTGCCGAAAGACCGGCAGCACATGTATAACTGGCAAAGAAAATCGCAGGTTTTTATCAAGCAGCTGTAGGCGCGCACTTTTAATATCGAGGTCCGGAAGACTTCGGGCGGACTGCTTTAAGCGGACTTTAAACCGCGCCCCGCCATCCCCATCTGACAGCATCGCATTTACCGGAGACACACATGACTCGCATCATCCATTGCATCAAACTGAACAAGGAAGCCGAAGCACTGGACTTGCCGCCGTATCCCGGCGAACTCGGCAAAAAAATCTGGGAAAACGTCTCCAAGGAAGCCTGGGCCGCCTGGCTCAAGCACCAGACCATGCTGGTCAATGAAAACCGGCTCAATCTGGCCGACGTCCGGGCCCGCAAATATCTGGCGACGCAGATGGAAAAACACTTTTTCGGCGATGGCGCCGATGCCGCACAAGGCTATGTGCCGCCGAGCGAATAAGTCTTTGTCAAACCGGCGCTGAAAGGCGCCGGCCCGGCACGCCATCAACACACTATTGCATCGCTTCGCATTGATGCAAAGTGCATTTCGCCAGAAAGACCTTGCCGTTATCGCAGCGCATGCGATAGACCTCAACCGGGCCTTTGGCACTGATCAGACCGGCGCCGAGACCGCCGGTACAAGATTGCTCTTTTGCCATTTTCTCGACGGTATAAGTCGATACGCCGATTTGAAACGGAATTAATTCCATGACGGTTTGCGGTGCCGGCGCCGCTGCCGGCGCTGGCGCCGGCGGCATCGGACTCGATGCGCAAGCGGCCAGTCCGCACAGGCCCAGCAAGAAACCGGACTGCCTTACTCGCCGTGTTGGACGCTGTGTTAGGCGCTGTGTCAGACGCTGCATTAGGCGCTGTGTTAGACGCTGCATTAGGCGCCGCTTTACGAAAAATCCCATTCCGCCTCCCGGTGCTATCGGCTCATTATTTGAAGGTCAGCGTTTGCACGCCGGCGGCCGCGCCGAGCAGGCAGACATCGGCGCCGCGCTGGGCAAACAGACCGACACAGATGACGCCGGCAATCGCATTGATCTGCTGTTCCAGCTGCGCAGGCTGCGCAATCTGCAGACCGGCGACATCGATGATCTGGCCGCCGTTATCGGTGATCAGGGCGCTGCCATCGGCGCCCAGGCGCAAGCGCGGCTGGCCGCCCAGCGCGCGCAATTGCCGCATGACGGCGTTTTGCGCCATCGGCAGCACCTCGACCGGCAAGGCAAAAGCGCCGAGGCGCTCGACGAGCTTGGAACTGTCGGCGATACAGATGAATTTTTGGGCGACCGAAGCGACGATTTTTTCGCGCGTCAGGGCCGCGCCGCCGCCCTTGATCATGGCGCCGCTGCGCGTAATTTCATCGGCGCCGTCGATATACACCGGCATGCTGTCGACCGCATTCAGATCGAAAACGCGGATGCCGGCCGCCCGCAGGCGCTGCGCCGTTGCTTCCGACGAGGCGACGGCGCCCTTGATGCGCGCGCGGATCTTGCCCAGTTCTTCAATGAAAAAATTGGCGGTCGAACCGGTGCCGACGCCAATGATTTCATCATCGACAACATAGTGAAGGGCGGCGCGCGCCACGGCCTGTTTGAGTTGATCTTGAGTCATGAAAAAAATTCTTGAAATAGTGGGGAATAGACGTGCAGTGTCGAGCGTTGCATCATTTTAGTCTATCGCGCCGCCAATACACCTTTTTTGTGGGCAATTTTATCGCACGACACCGCCTGCACCGCCCTCGCCGGCCGGCGCGAAAGGCTGGCCACGCCAGCCGGCAAGATGGATGAAAACCGATTTTTTAGCCGACAATACCGACAAAAGACGATAGATAGGCGACAATTATGGCTTTAAGGCTGCCGCCGCCGCGGCCAGTGCCGTGATCGCGGCCCAGTCGCCGCTGGCCATGGCGGCTTTCGGCGTAAGCCAGGAACCGCCGACGCAGGCGACGTTTGCCAAGGCCAGAAATTGCCGCGCCGTCTCTTGCGTAATGCCGCCGGTCGGGCAAAACGTCACATCGGACAGGGGGCCGGCCAGCGCATTGAGCATGCCGATGCCGCCCGCCTGCATGGCGGGGAATAATTTCAATTGCATGAAGCCGGCTTCGCGCGCCAGCATCACTTCGGACGGCGTCATGACGCCCGGCAGCAGCGGCAAACCGCTGCTGCGGGCGGCCGCGCACAAGGCCGGCGTCAACCCCGGCGAGACGCCGAACACGGCGCCGGCATCGCGCGCGGCGGCAAATTCATGCGGCCGGGTCAGCGTGCCCACGCCCAATAGCGCCTCCGGCACGGCGTCGGCGATGGCGCGCAGCGCCGCCAGGCCGTGCGCGGTGCGCAGCGTCACTTCGAGGACGCGAATGCCGCCTGCCACCAGGGCCCGCGCCAGCGGCACGGCATGCTCGATTTCATCGATGGCAATCACCGGGATCACGCTCGACATGTGCATCATTTCCAGCAAAGTCATCTTCATGGCAGTCTTTCATGGGCAGCCCGTCGGCCCAGGGTATATCGGAGCCCGTCTCAGCTCGGGCGCTTGATCAGGTTGTCTTCATCGTTGAACGGCTCGGCCTTGATGACGTCGGCCTGATGCTGGTCGGGCGTCGGCGGCATCGATGCCGGCTGCGGCAGGGAAAATGTGGTGGCGCCGGTCTCTGCCGTCGATACGCTGGCGCGGAACATCGCAAACAATTCGCGCCCCATGCCGACATGGCTGGCGGCCAGATCGGCCACCGCATGGCTGCGCGCCGCCCACACCGCAGGATCGACCAGCGCCTGCAGACTGCCCTGATGGGCATCGAGCCGGATCAGGTCGCCGTCGCGCACCAGGCCCAGCGGGCCGCCGGCCAGGATTTCAGGCGAAACATGAATCGCCGCCGGCACCTTGCCGGAAGCGCCCGACATGCGGCCATCGGTCACCAGTGCCACGTGGCGGCCGGCGTCTTGCAGATTGGCCAGCGCCGGCGTCAAGGCGTGCAATTCGGGCATGCCGTTGGCGCGCGGCCCCTGGAAACGCAGCACGGCCACAAAATCGCGCTCGAGCTTGCCTTCGGCATAGGCGGCCATGAAGGCTTCCTGGGAATCGAACAGCAAAGCCGGCGCCTCCACGCATTGATGCTCGGGCTTGACCGCCGAGACCTTCATGACGGCACGCCCGAGATTGCCGACCAGTAGCTTCATGCCGCCGTCAGCGGCGAACGGCCGGGCGTAAGCACGCAGCACATTCTCGTCGAGACTGGCGCGCGGCGCCTCTTTCCAATGCAGTTGCTCGCCATCGAGAAACGGCTCGCGGCAATGCGCACGCAAGCCGTGGCCGAGAATGGTGGTCACATCCTCGTGCAGCAGGCCGGCGTCGAGCAATTCGCGGATCACGAAACCGGTGCCGCCGGCAGCATGAAAATGATTGATGTCGGCCTCGCCGTTCGGATAAATCCGCGTCAGCGTCGGCACCACCGCCGACAAGGCGTGAAAGTCGTCCCAATCGATGATGATTCCGGCCGCCTTGGCGATGGCCACCAGATGCAGCGTGTGATTGGTCGAGCCGCCGCTGGCCAGCAAGCCGACGATGGCATTGACCATGGCTTTTTCATCGACCACGTGCGCGACCGGCGTGTATTGCGACCCCTCGGCAGCGATGGCCACCGCCTGCCTGGCTGCGGCCGCCGTCAGACTGTCGCGCAAGGCCGTGTTCGGCGGCACGAAGGCGGCGCCCGGCAAATGCAGGCCCATCACTTCCATCAGCAGTTGATTGCTGTTGGCGGTGCCGTAAAAGGTGCAGGTGCCGGCCTCGTGGTAAGACTGGCTTTCCGATTCCAGCAATTGCTCGCGGCTGGCCTTGCCGACCGCATACAGCTGGCGGATCGCGGCTTTTTCCTTGTTCGGCAAGCCGCTCGTCATCGGCCCGGCCGGCACGAAGACTGCCGGCAGGTGGCCGAAATGCAGGGCCCCGATCAGCAGCCCGGGCACGATCTTGTCGCACACGCCCAGGTAAAGCGCGGCGTCGAACATATTGTGCGACAGGCCGACGGCCGTCGACATGGCAATCGTGTCGCGCGAAAACAGCGACAGTTCCATGCCGGGCTGGCCCTGGGTGACGCCGTCGCACATGGCCGGCACGCCGGCGGCAAACTGGGCCACGGCGCCGGCATCGCGCGCGGCATCCTTTATAATCTGCGGAAAGCGCGCAAATGGTTGATGCGCCGACAACATATCATTATAGGAAGATACAATAGCGATCGATGGTTTCTTTTGCTCTTTCAATGCCAGCTTGTCATTGGCTGGAAACGCTGCAAAACCGTGCGCCAGATTAGTGCAGGACAAGGCGCCGCGCTGCACGCCCTTGCGCCGGGCCGCCCCGACTTGCGCCAGATAGCGTGCGCGCGAAGGGGCGCTGCGGGCGACAATGCGCGCCGTGATTTCCGCCACAACATGGTGCAGCGCCGTATGCTTGAGCATCGCTGTTCCTCTTCACTTGAACACATGAAATTTTACTACAAAATAACACAAGCACGGCGCGCGACTGCACTGCGCCATGCCGGCACCGGCGCCCTCATTACCGATGGGAATTATTCCCGTTCAACAAATGCGCATCTGCCGGCACCGCGCTTGCAATTATTTGTAGTGAAATTACCATTTATTCGGTATAGTTAAAAATGCCTGATCCGACCGCAGCCCGACTCTTCGACACGCCCATGCCTTTGCCCCTCTCCGCGCTCCAGAATAGCCCCAGCTTCAAGGCATTGCAACCGCATGCCGAGCGCATGGCACAGGCGCAGCATTCGATGCGCACATTGTTTGCAAACAATCCGCGGCGCTTTGCCGAGATGTCGCTGGAAGCGGCGGGCGTATTTCTCGATTATTCCAAAAACCGCATCGACGGCCCCATCTTGCAGTTGCTGCTCGACCTGGCGCGCGAACGCGGCGTCGAAAGCCAGCGCGACGCCATGTTTGCCGGCGAAAAAATCAACCGCACCGAGCACCGCGCCGTCTTGCATACGGCATTGCGCGCCCCGCGCAGCGCCCGCCTGTCGCTGGATGGACAAGATGTGATTGCCGAGGTTCACCAGGTGCTGGACCGGATGGCCGCCTTTTCGGAACAGGTGCGCTCGGGCGGCTGGACCGGCTATAGCGGCAAGCCGATCACCGACATCGTCAATATCGGCATCGGCGGCTCCGACCTCGGGCCTGAAATGGCCTGCCTGGCGCTGCGCCCCTATCACCATGCACGGCTGCGCCTGCATTTCGTCTCGAATGTCGACGGCGCCGATCTGGAAGCGGTGCTGCGCTCGGTGCAAGCCGACAGCACGCTGTTCATCGTCGCCTCCAAAACGTTCACCACCACCGAAACCATTCTCAACGCGCAATCGGCGCGCGCCTGGTTCCTGCGCTTTGCGCAGGCGGCCGATTTGCCGAAGCACTTTGTCGCCGTCTCGAGCAATAGCGCGCTGGTGCGCCAGTTCGGCATCGACGAAGAAAACATGTTCCCATTATGGGATTGGGTCGGCGGCCGCTATTCGATCTGGTCGGCCATTGGCCTGGCACTCATGCTGGCCATCGGCCCGGCGCAATTTGCGCAGTTTCTCGCCGGCGCGCACGAGATGGATCGCCACTTCCAGCATGCGCCGCTGGCGGCCAATATGCCGGTGCTACTGGCCAGCGTCGGCATCTGGAACCGCAATTTCCTGCATTGCAGCGCACTGTCGATTGCGCCCTACCATCAAGACCTGAACCGCTTTCCCGCCTATCTGCAGCAACTCGAAATGGAGAGCAACGGCAAGAGCGTCGGCATCGACGGCCAGCCTATCATGTATGCAAGCAGCCCCGTCATCTGGGGCGATTGCGGCACCAATGGCCAGCATGCCTATTTCCAGCTGATCCACCAGGGCAGCGATATCACGCCGGTCGATTTCATCGCGGCCTTGCATCCCAGTCATATCTTGCCAGGGCATCAAGAGCAATTGCTGGCCAATTGCTTTTCGCAATCTGAAGCACTGATGCGCGGCAAAACAGCCGATGAAGTGCGGACCGACCTCGGCCACGCCGGCATCGCAGGCAGCGCGGCCGAAGCACTGGTGCCGCACCGGACCTTCCCCGGCAACCGGCCCAGCAACACCATTTTGGTCGAAGCCTTGACGCCCGCCACATTAGGCGCGCTGATCGCCCTGTATGAGCACAAAACTTTTGTACAAGGCGTATTATGGAATGTCGCAAGTTTCGATCAATGGGGTGTCGAACTCGGCAAAGTTTTGGCAAAGAAAATTGTTGCGCAACTTGGCCATCAAGAAGACACCGCATCGGACTGCGATCATCATGACAGTTCGACCAATGGCTTGATCGCCCGCGCCAGAGCGGTCTTGTCAAAGCAGGCAATGTCAGAATAATAATTTTCCCGCGACTCTATAACACTCATTGCCGACTGTCACTTTCAAAAATTGGGAGCTTCGGCA
Source organism: Oxalobacteraceae bacterium (assembly GCA_021768485.1). Classification (GTDB taxonomy): domain Bacteria; phylum Pseudomonadota; class Gammaproteobacteria; order Burkholderiales; family Burkholderiaceae_D; genus JAIZVZ01. The sequence continues at coordinate 16,171 of JAIZVZ010000061.1, forward strand.
AAGATTCAATATTTAGTCTATGATGATTTGTATCAATGATGGCCCGCCCATATGGCAGATGAAATGTGTTAGGGGCGGCGCGTACAACATCCAAGGGAAATCGCCATGCTTTACCACTTTCATGAAATGCAACGCTCCTTCCTGACGCCATTTTTAAAGTGGGCGGATGCGTCGTCAAAATTATTTTCCAGCCCCGTGTCGCCGCTGGCCCATGCGCCGTTTGCCCAGCGCATCGCCGCCGGTTACGAATTGATGTACCGCCTAGGCAAGGATTACGAAAAACCGCGTTTCGATATCGAGTCGACGGTCGTCAATGGCGAAACCATTGCCGTTGCAGAAGAGGTCGCGCTGAAAAAGCCGTTCTGCAATTTAATTCATTTCAAAAAATACGCAACGAGTGCGGGCAGCCGGCCATTGCAGCAAGCAAAGGTATTGCTGGTCGCCCCGCTGTCCGGCCACCACGCCACGCTGCTGCGCGATACCGTGCGCTGCATGCTGCCCGAGCACGACGTCTACATCACCGACTGGCTCGATGCGCGCATGGTGCCGCTGTCGGAGGGTTCTTTCCATTTGCACGATTACATTTATTATGTGCAAGACTTCATTCGCGCACTCGGTCCCGATCTGCATGTCATTTCGGTCTGTCAGCCGACCGTCCCGGTCTTGGCCGCCATTTCCCTGATGGCCAGCGCCAACGATCCCAAGCTGCCCAAGACCATGACGATGATGGGCGGACCGATCGACCCGCGCCGCTCGCCGACCCAGGTCAACAACCTGGCAACCGAAAAGAAATATTCCTGGTTTGAAAACACCGTGATTTATAACGTGCCGGCCAACTATCCTGGCGCCGGCCGCAAAGTCTATCCGGGCTTTTTGCAGCACGCCGGCTTCATTGCCATGAATCCCGGACGCCATGCGCAAAGCCACCGCGAATTTTATATGCACCTGGTGGCCGGCGACGGCGAATCGGCCGAAGGTCATCGCCAGTTTTACGATGAATACAATGCCGTGCTCGACATGCCGGCCGAGTACTATCTGGAAACCATCAAGACCGTCTTTCAGGAATTCCGCCTGCCGCGCGGCACCTGGGAAGTCGGCGGCCAGTTGGTGCGTCCGCAAGATATCAAGACCGTGGCCCTGCTGACGGTCGAAGGCGAACTCGACGATATTTCCGGCGCCGGCCAGACCCAGGCTGCGCACGATTTATGCAGCGGCATTCCGGCCGCCATGCAGGAAGATTTCGTGGCGCCCGACTGCGGCCACTTCGGCATCTTTTCCGGGCGCCGCTGGCGCGAAATCGTCTACCCGAAAGTCGCCGGCTTTATCAAGCAACACAGCTGAACGACAGGCGCCGGACAGCTGCCGGCCCGTCTGTCGTGGGCCGTCCCTCATTTGCCGCACATTTGCTGCACACTTGCCGCACATTGACCGTACATTTGACTGCCGCTGGCCAGCTGGCGCCCGATGCCGCCGACAGCCGGCGCGCCCGGTCGGCCACGAGCAAAACAGGTGCCGATATGCCGCGCGCAGCCGATATGTCTTTTTGTGTTTGCGCTTCCGCGGCAGCGCACCGATAATATCGTTTTAGCCATTCTCGCCCACCGTCACCCGTGCAAAAACCGCCGCCCCCGCTGGCCGACCAGATCGAAGATCTGCTGCCGCAAACCCAATGCACCAAATGCGGCTATCCTGCCTGCCGTCCGTATGCGGAAGCGATTGCGGAAGGCCGCGCCGAAATCAACCAGTGCCCGCCAGGCGGCGCCGAAGGCATCGCACGCCTGGCCGCCCTGTTGCAGAGAAAAGTCATTCCGCTCAACCCGCTCAACGGCGTCGAACGTCCACGGCCGCTGGCCGTCATCGACGAAGCCATTTGCATCGGTTGCACGCTGTGCGTGCAAGCCTGCCCGGTCGATGCCATTGTCGGCGCGGCCAAGCAGATGCATACGATTATTCCCGAGCTGTGCACGGGCTGCGACCTGTGCGTGGCCCCGTGCCCGGTCGATTGCATCCATATGCTGCCGGTCACGCCAGGCAAGACCGGCTGGCAAGCCTGGTCGCAACAGGAAGCCGACGGCGCCCGTGCGCGCCACGACTTTCGCAGCGAGCGGCTGCAACGCGAAAAGCGCGACAACGAGGCCAGGCTGGCGGCCAAGGCCGTGGCCAAGCTGCAAGGGGTCGAGCAGACGACGCCGCTCAGCGCTGCCGAGCAAGCTGAAAAAGAGCGCAAAAAAGCCATCATCGCGGCCGCCATCGAGCGCGCCCGTGCACGCCAGCAAACACCGAAAGACCAGGCATGAACGCGGCCAAGCGGCTGGCCATTTTTCAGCGTTTTCGCCAGGCCAACCCGCATCCGACTACCGAGCTGATCTATGGCACGCCGTTCGAGTTATTGATCGCCGTGCTGCTGTCGGCGCAAGCGACCGATGTCTCGGTCAACAAGGCCACGCGCCTGCTGTACCCGGTCGCCAACACGCCGCAAGCCATGCTCGAGCTCGGCGTCGATGAATTGATGTCGTATATTCGCACCATCGGCCTGTATCGCACCAAGGCAAAAAACATCATGGCCACCTGCCGCATCCTGCTCGAGCAGCATGGCGGCGCCGTGCCGCACGACCGCGCCGCCCTCGAAGCGTTACCGGGAGTGGGCCGTAAAACCGCCAATGTCGTCCTCAACACGGCCTTCGGCGACGCGACCGTGGCGGTCGATACCCATATTTTTCGCGTCGCTAACCGGACCGGCATCGCCCCCGGAAAAACTGTCGAGATCGTCGAACAGAAATTATTGAAATTCATCCCGAAAGAATTCCTGCAAGATGCCCATCACTGGCTGATCCTGCACGGCCGCTATACCTGCATGGCGCGCAAGCCGGCGTGCTGGAATTGCATGATCGCCGATCTGTGCGATTACAAGACCAAGACGGCCGCCCCCGAGACGCTTTGAGGCCGCCCGCGCAGCGGCAAGACTGGCATGATGGCCTCGTCATGGACGGCGCTTCCTTAATCACCGGGCAGGGCCTGCTCGCCCAAAGTCCGCCGGCACCGTACAATGCCATTTATTGCCGTCCCGGTTTGCATCTCAATTTCCACCGCCGCATATTTGACCAGGTTTTCATTCCATGTTTACTCCATCCCAGCACGATGTCCGGCGTTTTTTCTGCGACACTTACCGCAAGCAGCACGCCCATGAAATCCTGTCGCCGCTCGAGGCGATCGCGGCCGACTGGCTGGCGCTGCATCCCGAATATGCCGATGAATTCGGCGACCTCGACGCCGCGCTGGCGCGCGACTATAACGTCGAGGGCCGCACCAATCCCTTTTTGCACCTGTCGATGCATTTGACGATTGCCGAACAGGTCGCCGTCGACCAGCCGCAAGGCATTCGCGCCGCATTTCGCACGCTGTGCGCACGTCACGGCAACGAGCATGCGGCACACCACGACATCATGGAGTGCCTGGGACAGATGATCTGGACCTCGCAGCGCGACGGCCTGCCGCCCGATGGCGCCGCCTATATCGAATGCCTGAAGAGGCGCTGCGGCTGACTTTCGCGGATGCTGCCCATGTGGCGGGCGCCGATAAAAAAAAGCCACGACGGGCGTGGCTTCGGCATGCGCGGTGATTTGTTTCCAGGTCTTATTTTTGCAGCACGAGAGTGGCCGGCAGGCTGTGCAAATAAGCGGCGATGTCTTTGACATCCTTGTCCGACAAGACCTTGGCCTGTCCGACCATGATAGGGTTGTTGCGCCCATAGCCAGCCTCGCCGCGCTTATAGGCGGTCAGGGCATGTTCGAGATAGCTGACATGCTGGCCCGCCAGTTTGGGGTAGCTGGGGTCGATCGGGCTGTTGAAATCCTTGCCGTGGCAGGTGGCGCAACTGTATTTTGCCACCAAGGCCTTGCCGGCCTCAATTTTTCCGGCCGCGCCGGCATTGAGGGAGACAGCCGAAACCAGCGTCATCAGGACGAGTGCTTTTTTCATCAAGAGTCCTTATTTCTTCGACGGCGTTTGTTGGGAGTAATACGCGGCCAGATTGGCGATATCCTGCTCGTTCAGGCTGGCAGCGATGCCATTCATCGACGGTTGCTTGCGCTCGCCTTTCTTGTAGGCCTTGAGCGCGTTTTCGATGTATTTCGCCGACTGCCCGCCTATCATCGGCACTTGATAGACTTCAGGAAACGATGACTTATAACCAGGAATTCCGTGACAGCCAATGCACTGCTCCACTTTGGCCGCCTTGGCATTGGCCACCACATCCGCTGCCAGGCTGACATTGGCAATCCAAGCTAATGCACCGAGGGCGAAGAGTTTTTTCATCGTTTTATCGTGAATAAGGAGGGATCGGGTAAGCGTATTTGTAAATTTTACCCTAAGTCAAGGACAGCGTCTATTTTTTGTGCTTGGAAATACATCAAATTCGTATACACAATTTCTCCTTGCTATTTCCCCCTCCTTGCTATTTCCCCCTCCTTGCCATTTCCCCATTTCCCGCCGTCCCCACATCCTTTTATTACTTTCCTCTGCTGCATCAACAAGCGTTCGCCACGCCGCCGCCTTTTGCGCGGAACTTTGCTCAATAGCAAGGTTCTATCGCGCCAGACTGTTTCAATCTGATATGGACATGATTTTTTCCATTGGAGGCACACATGACTATATCGCGTATCGGCTTGTCCTTCATTGCAGCGCTGGCAGCCTCGCTGCTGAGCGCCTGCGGCGGCGGCGGCGGCAGCACCTCGTCGACCCCGACCCTGACCGCGCCCAGCAGCACGATTTCGGGCGTGTTCGACGGCACACTCACCAATGGCCAGCCGCTCACTGCCCTGCTGCAAAATGACGGCTCATACTACCTCGTCTATTCGAATGCCGCCTCACCGCAAACCGCGCTCGGCGCCATCGTCGGCAGCGGCAGCTTGTCGGGTCTCGTTTTTTCCTCAAGCAACGGCCTCGATCTCAATCTGGCCGGCAGCAGCAGCACGCCGCCCTCCGTCACGCTGAGCGCCACTTACACGGCCCAGCAATCGTTCAACGGCACCCTGACCTACACCGCCAGCAACACCAGCACCAGCTTCAACGCCGTGTATGACGTCGCCTATGCCACCTTGCCGAGCCTGTCGGCCTTGGCCGGCGTCTATACGGGCACGATTGCCACCAAAGACCTCAGCGAAAACAATCTGATCCTGACGATTACCAGCGACGGCAAGCTGAGCGGCCAATTGACTTGCAACTGCACCATCGCGGCCACGCTGGCGCCGCGTGCCGACGGCCTGGCCTATATCGCCAATCTGTCGATGGGGAGCGGCACCCACGTATTGAGCAACAAGACCTTCGCCGGCAACGCCTATCTTGATGCCAAGCTAAAACGTCTCTACATCGTCGGCAATATCGTCGGCAGCAACGAGGCGGCGATTTTTGTCGGCAGCAAGCCGTGATGGCGGCCGGCGGCGCAAGCGGGCGGCCAGGGCGGCAAGCTACGTTAAGTGTCGCACATAGCCCCGACGAACAGGGCAAACAGGCAAAAATCGCCCCTTCTGTTCCGCTATACTGGACTGGTTTTTCAATCCGTCCAGCAATAAAGGACGGCCTCTCGCGCCACCGAAAGACCGACCTTGTTCCTTGCCAGTGCCGTATTCCGCGCCATCTTCCATCGCCTGCCGTCGCGCCAGCGCGGCGGCTTGCCGACTTTGCTGTGCACAGTGCTGTGCGCGCTGCTGGCAACAGCATGCGCCAGCCTGCCGGCGCCGGCGCCGAAGACGGCCTCAAGCGCTTTTCGTGCACCCGAGCAAACCACGCTCGGCCGCATCGCTCTCGATTCGAGTCCGAAGGCCGGCGCCTCCGGCTTTCAATTGGAAACCACCGGCGACCAGGCCTTCGACGACCGCCTGACGCTGATCGACCGCGCCGAACGCAGTCTCGACCTCCAGTATTACATCATCGAACGCGATGACTCGGTGCACACCCTGTTCACGCATGTGCGCCAGGCCGCGCGACGCGGGGTGCGGGTACGGCTGCTGGTGGACGACATGAATACGGTCGGGCTCGATCTGGCCTTTCTGCGCATCGACGCCCTGCCCAATATCGAAGTGCGCATTTTTAATCCTTTCCCGGCGGCCCGCTTTTCAATCGCCAGCCGTTTCCTGGCCTCGCTGGGCGACTTCCGGCGCGTCTCGCGCCGCATGCACAACAAGATGCTCATCGCCGACAACGCCATAGCCATCACCGGCGGCCGCAATCTCGGCGACCAGTATTTCGTACGCAATCCCGACAATAATTTCGTCGATCTCGACATCGTTTCGGCCGGCCCTGTCGTGCGCCAGCTGTCGGCCTCATTCGACCGTTACTGGAACGATGAGCTGGCCTATCCCATCAAGGCCATCGCCGCCGCGCCCGGCACCAGCGAAGTTGACGACGCCGCACGCCAGGGCCCGGCCGCGCTGCCGCCGCCGGAGAGCCTGCGCAGCCAGCTCGGGCACGGCCGGCTCGACTTCACCTGGGCGCCGGTCACGCTGCTTGCAGACCGGCCCAGCAAGATCACCAGCAAGACCAGCCATGCGCCGCCGGCGCCCACGGCAGAGCCAGGTCCGAGCGTGCCCGCCGTTGCGCCCACCGTTGCGTCCACACCTGCGCCGGCCGCCGCCTCCGACGAACTCATCATCGACGACATCGCGACCCTGATCCGCAGCGCGCAACATGAGCTGGTCATCATTTCCCCTTATCTGGTCCCGGGCCAGCGCGGCGTGGCGCTGCTGCACGAACTGACGGCGCGCGGCGTGAAAATCCGCATCCTGACCAATTCGCTGGCCTCGACCGATGCCCCGGCCGTGCACATCGGCTATGCCCGCTATCGTCCGCAATTGCTGGCGCTGGGCGTCGAACTGTATGAGCAGAGGCCCCTCATCGAAGGCCAATCGCGCCATTTCGGCCGCTTCGGCGCCTCACGCTCAAGCCTGCATACAAAGGCCTTGATCATCGATGGCAAAATACTGTTTGTCGGCTCGATGAATATGGATCCGCGCTCGGCCTATGAAAACACGGAGCTCGGCCTGGTGCTGCGTAGCGAACTTATGGCTCGTCAGGTACTCAAATTGTTCAACGAAGAGAGCAGCCGCTTCAGCTACCGCGTACAGCTGAGCGCCGATGGCAGGCAGCTGATCTGGAGTACGCAAACGAAGGGGCAGCATCAGCAATGGCTGGATGAGCCCGGCGCCGGCCTTGGATTGAAATTGGAACTGCTGCTGTTGCGCCCGTTTGCTCCCGAAGAATTGCTATAAAAGCGAGGGCGCGCGCGGGACTGCCGGCACACGCTCAATAATCAATTGCGAAATATTGAAAATGGCCGATAATTAGCATAGGTTGATTCCGGCGGCCGCGC
>JAIZVZ010000198.1 GCA_021768485.1 Oxalobacteraceae bacterium
ATTGTTGAGCGAAAAACCGATGCCGGCGGCGGCCCAGCCCGAATAACTGTTGAGCATCGAGACCACCACCGGCATATCGGCGCCGCCGATCGGGATGATGATCAACACGCCGAGCAGGAAGGCGATCGCGGCCATGGCGATGAACGGGGTCCAGGCCGGTGCGCTGCCCGAGGCAAAGCAAAACACCAGGCCCAGCGCGACCATCACGACGGCCAGCACGAGGTTGAGCATGTGTTGCCCGGCAAAGCTGACCGGCGCCCCCTGGAACAGGCGGAACTTGTATTTGCCCGACAGTTTGCCGAAGGCGATCACCGAACCCGAGAAAGTGATGGCGCCGACAAAGGTACCGATGAACAGCTCCAAGCGGTTACCGAAAGGGATGGCCTGGCCGTGCTCGGCGATATGGAAGGCCCACGGTTCGGAGACGGCGGCGACCGCGATGCAGACGGCCGCCAGGCCGATCAGCGAGTGCATGGCGGCGACCAGTTCCGGCATCTTGGTCATCTCGACCGTGCGTGCCAGATAGGTGCCGATGCCGCCGCCGACGACCAGACCGGCCAAGACCAGCGCAAAGCCGGAACTCGACAGGCCCATCTGGCCCTGCAGCTTGTCGATCAGCGCCACCGTGGTGATGGCGGCGATCAGCATGCCGGACATGCCGAAGGCATTGCCGCGCCGCGCCGTCGATGGATGGGACAGGCCTTTCAAGGCCTGGATGAAGCACACCGATGCAATCAGATAAAGCATCGTGACCAGATTCATGCTGACAAAATCCATATTCATGCTTGGGCTCCCGATTTGGCGGCGGCAGGGGCTGCTTTCGGTTCTTTTTTACGGAACATCTCGAGCATGCGCTGGGTCACCAGAAAGCCGCCGAAGACATTGACGGCGGCCAGCGCCACGGCCAGGGTGCCGGCGATCTGGCCGGTCAGGCCCGAGGTCAGGCCGGCCGCCAGCATGGCGCCGACGATGATGATGGCCGAAATGGCGTTGGTGACGGCCATCAGGGGCGTGTGCAAGGCCGGGGTGACGGTCCAGACCACGTGGTAGCCGACATAAATGGCGAGCACGAAGATGATCAGGTTGATGATGGTGTGACTGGCTTCCATGGTATTCCTTTGATTTCTGTCGGGGTGCGGTTTTTATGCGGCCAGCTGCTGGCCGGCATTGGCAATCGGTGTGGGGCTGCATAACAGCGTGGCTTTGACGATTTCGTCGCTCATGTCGATCGCCAGCGCCGCGTCCTTGTCGGTGATCAGCTTGAGAAAATCGAGCACATTGCGCGCATACAGCGCCGAGGCATCGGCCGCCACCAGCGTTGCCAGGTCCGGCAGGCCGATGATGGTC
>JAIZVZ010000199.1 GCA_021768485.1 Oxalobacteraceae bacterium
CACGCAGATGGATGAGATGACGCAGCAAAATGCGGCCTTGGTCGAACAGGCCTCGGCGGCGGCCGAGAGCATGCGCGACCAGGCCCAGGCCTTGCTGCAGGAAGTGAGCCAGTTCAAGATCGCCGGCGCGCAAAATCAGCGGGCACAGCGCGTGGCCTCGGCGGCACCGGCTGCGCCAGCAAGAGCGCCGGTAGCGGCGCGGCCGGCGGCCAAGCGTCTTGCCGCGGCGCCGCTTGCGGCCAAGGCGAGTTCTGCTTCGAAGCCTGCTTCGAAGACAAGTGCGGCATCCAAGGAAACTGCCGCACCAAACCCGACACCGAAGGCTGCTCCGAAAGCAGCCAAGACCGCGTTGCCGACAGGCGATGGCGAGTGGGAAGAGTTTTAAGCCCGTGCCATTTGCGGCGGGCGCGGCCGGTACCTGATGCGGCTCGCGCCGGCCTGATCAGTCATGAAGCGTAAAGAGATATTAAAAAATGCTTAGTTTTATCAATAACATCAATATCGGTCGCCGGCTTGCACTGGGTTTCATCGTCATCTTGCTGTTTTCGATGATTACAATTATCGTCAGTATCGCCCGCCTGAATCATGTCGCCAGTGCGGCGCGCGATTTGCTCAATCAACCGGTGGCGAGCGAGCGCATGATAGGCGACTGGTACAGCCTGATTCATACGGCCGTGCGGCGTACGCAAGCGATTATCAAGAGTAACGATCCGGCGCTGGCCGCGTTTTTTGCCAACGATGCCGTGGTCTCGGTCAAAGCGACGACGGAGGTGCAGAAAAAGGTAGAGACGCAGATGAATACGGAACAGGAAAAAAATCTGTTTCGTGCCGTCGGCGAGGCTCGCAAAGTATATTTGAGCAGCCGCGATGTGGCCATGGCATTTAAAAAGGCCGGCAAGCTCGATGAAGCCAATCAGACGCTCGATCAAAAATTCATTCCGGCCTCGAACGCCTATATCGTTGCGGTGGAAGCCTTGCTGGCCGAGGAGCGGCACCAGATCGAGGTGTCGACCGCATCCATCGCCGCCATCAATGTCGCCAGCCGCAATCTGATGATCGTGCTGGGCGTCGTCATGCTGGCCTTCGGCGCCGCCTGCGCCATCATGTTGAGCCGCTCGATCACCAGGCCGCTGGCGCGTGCGGTCGAAGTGGCGCAGCGCGTGGCCGCCGGCGACCTGACGTCCGATGTGCAAGGACACAGCCGCGACGAGACCGGGCACTTGCTCAATAATTTGCGCGCCATGAACAGCAATCTGTCGCACCTGGTCGGCGGCGTGCGGACCTCGACCGACACCATGTCGGTGGCCGCGCATGAAATTGCGGTCGGCAATGCCGACCTCTCGCG
>JAIZVZ010000200.1 GCA_021768485.1 Oxalobacteraceae bacterium
AGCGCCAGCTATGGCGGCGGCAAGCTGCGCATCAACGGCGTGATCGGCCTGCCCGGCGTGACGGCAGCCGATCTGGAATCCGAGGCGGGCATTCTCAAGGTCTTGAATGTGCGGCTGAAGGCCGAAGTATCGACCAGCCTGCTGCGCAGCGTGGCGTTGCAATTTGCCAAAGCCAGCAACGGCAAGGACGCGACGGCGGCGGAGAAACAGGCGCAGGACATGTATTCCTATGGCCTGGGCAAACTGCTGTCCGAAGGCTACGCTACGCTGGAGAAGGACAAGCTGACCTCGGTCATCGAAATCAAACAAGGCATGCTATACATCGGCGACAATCCGACCCCGTTTCCGCTGGAAACGCTGCGGCAGATGATGAGCAAGCCCAACGAACAAACCCCTTCCGCACCGGCGGAAGAAGACCACAGCCCGCCCATGGCCGTGCTGTGGCGTGACCGTCATCCGGAACAGTTGCAGCTATTCGCCGCCAACGGCGAGCGCAACGCGCTGCGCGAGCTGTGCATCCGCTCAGCGCAGGCCAAGGACAGCGACGCCGCCGCACAATGGTGCGCCAAGGCCGAGATGCCGGTGCCGACCAAATTCGACGCTGCGCAGCTGGAAACGCCGCCGGCCATCAAGGACAATCAGCTCAGCCTCAGCCTGGAAGCCGGCTACTTCAATCGCAGCTATTACCGCTTCGATCCAGCCAAAATGCGCCGCCTGCAGGTCAAGCTGGACAATCCGCAGAAACATGAAAAATGGGCGCCGTCGGCCCGCGTCTGCGTGCAAGCGGAAACACCGAGCGATGCTGCCTGCATCAGCTTCGTGAAATTCTTTAACTCGGAACGGGTCAAAGTCTACAGCCAACTGCTGGCGGCCGACGGTCAGCCGCGCGGCGAAGCGCATCTGCTGTCGCGCGAATTCAACGTCGGCGAAACCATCGGGCTTGAGGTGTATGTCGACGAAAGCCAGGCGCACTTCTGGATCGGCGATGACGACGGGAGCGGCCTGCAAGAACCGGTGCTGTTCCCGGCCGCCCAGCTATCGCTGTTCTGCTCGACGGCCGATTGCTGGTTCAAGTTCGACTAAGCGTCAGCGGCGGAACTTGCGCGGCTGGCGTTTGCGCGCCGCCGAATTCTGATCCTGCAGAATCGCATCCACCCGCTCCGACGCGTCGCGCGACAGGCGCTGCGCCAGTTCGGTGTCGGGGAAGTACTCCGGCTGGCGGTAAGCCAGCCAGGCGTAAGCCGAATACAGCCGGCACGCATCTTCCACCTCTTGCAGATTCATGTAGTGCAGCGGCGTATCGCCCTGCCGGAGATTGGTGATTTTCTTGTGCGCCAGC
>JAIZVZ010000062.1 GCA_021768485.1 Oxalobacteraceae bacterium
AGGCATGCCGAGAAATTGCCTATATGCGGTATAATTTCAATTTCCAGCTCATGCCGCTCGGCACCTTCTGCAATGACCAAGTTTGTATTCGTCACAGGTGGGGTTGTGTCTTCCCTAGGCAAAGGGATCGCCGCCGCCTCGCTCGCCGCCATTCTCGAATCGCGCGGCCTCAAAGTCACTCTATTAAAGCTGGATCCGTACATCAACGTCGATCCTGGCACCATGAGTCCATTCCAACACGGTGAAGTGTTTGTCACCGACGACGGCGCCGAAACCGATCTCGATCTCGGCCACTACGAGCGTTTCGTCACGACCCGCATGCGCAAGGTGAATAATTTCACCACCGGCCAGATTTACGAATCGGTCATCCGCAAGGAGCGGCGCGGCGAGTATCTCGGCAAGACCGTGCAAGTGATCCCGCACATCACCAATGAAATCCAGGAATACATCTATCGCGGCGCCGAAGGCTATGATGTCGCGCTGGTCGAAATCGGCGGCACCGTCGGCGATATCGAATCGTTGCCATTCCTGGAAGCGGCCCGTCAGCTGAGCCTGCGCGCCGGTCGCCATGCCGCCGCCTTCGTGCACCTGACGCTGGTGCCCTACCTGGTATCGGCCGGTGAACTCAAGACCAAGCCGACCCAGCACAGCGTGCAAAAGCTGCGCGAGATCGGCATTTCGCCGGACGCGCTGCTGTGCCGCGCCGACCGCCCGATTCCCGACGATGAGCGGGCCAAGATTTCGCTGTTCTCGAACGTCGAGGAAAAGGCTGTCATCTCGGTCTGGGATGCCGACACGATTTACAAGATTCCGCAAATGCTGCACGACCAGGGCCTCGACGCCATCGTCTGCGAAAAACTGCAGCTGGCGCCGAAACCGGCCGACCTGTCGATCTGGACCAAGCTCGTGTATGCGCTCGAGCATCCGAAGACCGAAGTGACCATCGGCATGGTCGGCAAATACGTCGACCTGACCGAGTCCTACAAGTCGCTGACCGAGGCGCTGCGCCATGCCGGCATCCATACCGAAAGCCGGGTCAATATCGAATACCTCGATTCCGAAGAAATCGAAGCCAACGGCTGCGCGGTGCTGTCCAAGTACGATGCAGTGCTGGTGCCGGGCGGCTTCGGCAAGCGCGGCGTCGAAGGCAAGATCATGGCGGCCCGTTATGCCCGCGAAAACAAGATCCCTTACCTCGGCATCTGCCTCGGCATGCAAGTGGCGCTGATCGAATATGCGCGCAATATGGCCGGCCTGACGCACGCCAATTCGACCGAATTCGATGCCGACACCGAGCAACCGGTGGTGGCCCTGATCAACGAATGGCAAAACCGCGACGGCAAGGTCGAGCAGCGCGATGAAAATTCCGACCTCGGCGGCACCATGCGCCTCGGTGCGCAGACCTGCTCGATCGTTGCCGGTTCGCTGGCGGCCGAGATTTACGGCACCGTGGTCACCGAGCGTCACCGCCATCGCTACGAAGCCAACAACCATTACCTGCCGCGCGTCGAAGCGGCCGGCCTGGTGGTGTCGGCCCGTACGCCGTCGGAAGATCTGTGCGAAATCATGGAATTGCCGCGCACCGGCGAACATGCCCACCCATGGTATATGGGCGTGCAATACCATCCCGAATTCAAGTCGACGCCGCGCGACGGCCATCCTCTGTTCATTTCTTTCATTGTCGCGGCGCTGGCGCATAAAAATGCCGAGCTGCGCGAAATCAGGAGCGCAGCATGAAGTTATGTGGCTTCGATGTCGGCCTCGAGCATCCATTTTTCCTGATCGCCGGGCCGTGCGTGATCGAGTCGCGCCAGATGGCGCTCGACACCGCCGGCGTGCTGCGCGAGATGACGGCCGAGCTCGGCATCCCCTTCATTTACAAGTCCTCGTTCGACAAGGCCAACCGCTCGTCGGGCACCTCGTTTCGCGGCCTTGGCATGGAGACCGGACTCGATATCCTGGCCGATGTCAAAAAGCAGATCGGCGTGCCGGTCCTGACCGACATCCACGAAATCTATGAAATCGCGCCGGTGGCCAGCGTGGTCGACGTCCTGCAGACGCCGGCCTTCCTGTGCCGGCAGACCGATTTCATCCAGGCTTGCGCGCAATCGGGCAAGCCGGTCAATATCAAGAAGGGCCAGTTCCTGGCGCCGCACGACATGAAAAACGTGATCGAAAAAGCGCGCCAGGCAGCCGCTGCCGCCGGTCTGGCGGCCGACAACTTCATGGCCTGCGAGCGCGGCGTTTCCTTCGGCTACAATAATCTGGTGTCGGACATGCGTTCGCTGGCCATCATGCGCGAAACCGCCTGTCCGGTGGTCTTCGACGCCACCCACTCGGTGCAGTTGCCGGGCGGGCAGGGCACGACTTCGGGCGGCGAGCGCCAGTTCGTGCCGGTGCTGGCACGCGCCGCGATTGCGGTCGGTATTTCGGGCCTGTTCATGGAAACCCATCCGAATCCGGCCGAAGCGCTGTCGGACGGCCCGAATGCGGTTCCCCTCGACCGCATGAAGGAATTGCTGGCAACCCTGGTCGATCTTGATCGGGTGGTCAAGAAAAACGGTTTTTTGGAAAACAGTTTTTGAATTGAATGCATGATGTCGGGCGGATGAACACAGTGTCATCCGCCATTTTTATGCTTTGGATTTGACGGCGATGCGGGGCGATCGGGCAAGGCAGCGAGGACTGGGCCGGAACGCCCGACATTGCGTAAAATTGCAATGCGGCGGCGCCGGCCCGGCGGCCATCGTTTCCGCCAGCCGGTATCTTCGGCATCGACCCGATGCGCCAGGCGCAGGCAAACAATAATATTTTTGGAGATTACAGATGAGTGCTATCGTTGACATTATCGGCCGTGAAATTCTCGATTCGCGCGGCAATCCGACCGTCGAATGCGACGTCTTGCTCGAGTCCGGCATCATGGGCCGCGCCGCCGTGCCTTCGGGCGCCTCGACCGGTTCGCGCGAAGCGATCGAATTGCGCGATGGCGACAAAAAACGCTATTTCGGCAAGGGCGTGCTGCAAGCCTGCGAAAACATCAACACCGAGATTTCCGAAGCCATCATGGGCCTCGACGCCAATGAACAGGCCTTCCTCGACCGCACCCTGATCGACCTCGACGGCACCGAAAACAAGGGCCGCCTGGGCGCCAATGCGATGCTGGCGGTGTCGATGGCCGTGGCCAAGGCCGCCGCCGAAGAAGCCGGCCTGCCTTTGTACCGTTATTTCGGCGGTTCGGGCGCGATGCAGATGCCGGTGCCGATGATGAACGTGATTAACGGCGGCGCGCATGCCGACAACAATCTCGATATCCAGGAATTCATGATCATCCCGGTCGGCGCCCCGAGCTTCAAGGAAGCGCTGCGCTACGGTGCCGAGGTGTTCCATACGCTGAAAAAAATCCTGCACGACAAGGGCCTGACCACCGCGGTCGGCGACGAAGGCGGTTTTGCGCCATCGGTGGCCAATCATGAGGAAGCGATCAAGCTGATCATTGCCGCCATCGAACAGGCCGGTTACGAACCCGGCACGCAGATTGCGCTCGGTCTCGACTGCGCCGCCAGCGAGTTCTACAAGGATGGCAAATACCATCTGGCCGGCGAAGGCCTGACCTTGTCCTCGACCGATTTCACCAATCTGCTGGCGACCTGGGTCGACAAATATCCTATCATTTCGATCGAGGATGCCATGGCCGAAGGCGATTGGGATGGCTGGGCGATCCTGACGGCGGCGCTGGGCAAGAAGGTGCAGCTGGTTGGCGACGATCTGTTCGTCACCAATACCAAAATTCTCAAGGAAGGCATCCAGAAGGGCATTGCCAACTCGATCCTGATCAAGATTAACCAGATCGGCACCCTGACCGAGACCTTTGCCGCCATTGAAATGGCCAAGCGCGCCGGCTACACGGCCGTCATTTCGCACCGCTCCGGCGAGACCGAAGATTCGACCATTGCCGATATCGCCGTTGGCATGAATGCGCTGCAGATCAAGACCGGCTCGATGTCGCGTTCCGACCGCATGGCAAAATATAACCAGTTGCTGCGCATCGAAGAAGATCTGGGCGATATCGCCAGCTATCCAGGTCGCGATGCCTTTTATAATTTGAAGTAATGGTCGACGCGGTCCGCATCGCGCTGCGCCATGCAACGCGATGCGCCATGACTTTATGCGCCTTATCACCCTTGCCTTAACCGGCCTGCTGCTATTGATTCAAATCCCGCTCTGGCTGGGCAGCAAGGGAGGCTGGCTGCATGTCTGGACGCTCGAACAGCAGGTGGCGGTGGCGCAGAGAAAGAACGCCGAACTCAAGGCCCGCAATACCAAGCTCGAATCGGAAGTGCGCGATCTCAAGGACGGTACGGGCGCGGTCGAGGAGCGCGCCCGTTTCGAGCTCGGCATGATCAAGGACGATGAAATTTTCATCCAGGTCGTGGTGCCGCATGCGACGCCGCTGGCGGCAGCCTCAGGCACGGCCAGCCGCAGCACTGCGCTTAAAGCGCATTAAATTCCATTAAAAATATTTAAAAGCATTAAACCGCGACCTCCTTTGACAGGCGTCGCGGTTTCAGCCGCCGCTTGCGCTTTAGTGCTTGACTTCGGTCAGCGGCAGCAGGCTTTCGACCGGCATTTCGCCGCTGGCAAACAGTTGCGCGCAATCGACGCGGTCGAATTCATACAGGTGGCCGCAAAAATCGCAGTTGACCGCCAGCTTGTCGAGTTCCTCGAGGGCCGAATCGATTTCGGCCTGGCCCAGCATCTTGAGCATATTGCCGACTTTTTCGCGCGTGCATGAGCAGTGGAATTGCGGATGGCGCGGTTCAAAGACGCGAATGGTTTCTTCCCAAAACAGCCGTTTCATCAGGGTGACGATGTCGGTCGACAGCAATTCTGCCGGGCGCAGCGTCGAGCCGAGCATGACGGCGCGCTCCCAGGTGTCGCCGCGGTCGATGTCGTCGGCCTCGTCGCTTGCCTGCTCGGACTGGCGCTTGCCGCCATGGTCGGGCAGTTTTTGCAGCAGCAGGCCGCGCGAGACGCTGGCGTCGGCGGCCAGCCACAGGCGCGTGTCGAGCTGTTCCGAACGCAGCATGTAGTTTTCGATGACGGTGGCGATGCTGCCGCCGTCGAGCGGCACGATGCCTTGATAGGCTTGCTGGCCCGGCATCTTGTCCATCGGGTCGAGCGTGATGACGAAGCGACCCATGCCGCGTGCGTTGAGCAAGTCGGTCAGCGTGGCGTCGTCGGCGATGACGGCATCTTCGGCGATCTTGGCGGTCGCCCGCAGCTGCAACTGGGCATCGCATTCGACCACCAGCAGCCGCACCGGGCCGTCGCCGTGGATTTGCATGATGATGGCGCCGTTGAATTTGAGGTTGGCCGACAGCAGGGCGGCGGCGGCCAGCATTTCGCCGAGCAGCGTCTGTACCGCCGGCGGGTAGTCGTGATGCGCGCGCACCTGGCGCCAGGTGTCGGAAATTTCAACGAATTCGCCGCGTACATCGGCATTTTCGAACATGAATTTTTGCAAGGTGTCGCTGCTGAACGGGACCGGCGCGGGGATGGGTTTTGTTGTTGTCATGGCTTCTTGTCTTTCTGGATGCGGCTTTGAATTCGCAATTTTAAATTCGCTGCTTGTCGTGTGCAGCTTGTCGTGGGCAGCGTGTTATGGCCGCTCTAAAGGGTAGCGCTCGAAAGGTGGCGCTCGAAATTTGCCGTCGCAAGTGTGCGGCTTCGGCGTTTCGCTATCAATCGATGCGTTTCAGTTTTGATTTGAACATCTGCGCGTGGCGCACGTAATGGTCGGCGGTGCGGCGCAGTCTGGCCAGGTCGTCCTCGCTCAGTTCGCGCAAGACCCGGGCCGGGCTGCCGATGATCAGCAGGTTATCGCCGAATTGTTTTTTTTCGGTAATGACGGTGCCGGCGCCGACCAGGCAATTTTTGCCTATCCTGGCGCCGTTCAGGATGACGGCCTGCATGCCGATCAGGGCGCCGTCGCCGATGGTGCAGCCATGCAACATGACTTGGTGGCCGATCGTCACGCCGGCGCCGAGCGTGAGCGGATAGCCGGGGTCGCTATGCAGCACGCTGCCGTCTTGCACATTGCTGCCTTCGCCGATGATCATGCGCTCATTGTCGGCCCGTATCGTCACCCCGAACCAGACCGACGATCCGCTGCGCAGCTCGACATTGCCGATCACGCTGGCCGAGTCGGCGATAAAGACGTCGGCGGCGATTTCGGGAGTGAGATCGCCCAGTTGATAAATGCTCATGGTGTACCGTTTCGTTCTAATGTTTTATTGTTGCGCTGCCTGCTTGCGCGGCTTTGTTGTGCGATTTTTTGTGCGATTTTTGGTGTTTACATTGCGGCGTTTTCACTGCAGATGACTGTTTCATGGCATTTTTTCAATGCCATTTTTTGCATATGCCGCTATTTTACCGCTGTCGGCCCCTTCTTCGCTGGCCTGCCATGCGAATCGTGGCGGACGCCCGCGCGGTCCGGGCCCTGCGGGCGTGAGCTTGCTGGTATAATAGAACGATCGTACTATTTATACCAGCGCCGCGCGCTGCCACCGGGAGCCTTTTGCATGACGAATACCGCCCAAATCCATACCCCCTGTGTCTCCGAATTTCTGCCGCTGCGCCGCCTGCGCTACCACGTCCGTCACTGGGGCAATCCGGACGCACCGAAAATCTTCATGTTGCATGGCTGGATGGATGTCGCGGCCTCGTTCCAGTTCGTGGTCGACAGCTTGCAGGGCGACTGGCATGTGATTGCCCCCGATTGGCGCGGTTTCGGCCTGACGGTTTCGCCGGCGGTCGACAATTACTGGTTTCCCGATTATCTGGGCGACCTCGAAGCCCTGCTCGATCACTATGCGCCGCAGCAGGCCGTCAATCTGCTCGGCCACAGCATGGGCGGCAATATCGCCAGCCTGTATGCCGGCATCCGCCCGGCGCGCGTCAGGAAACTGATCAATCTCGAAGGCTTCGGCTTGCCGGTAACCGAGCCCTCGCAGGCGCCGGCCCGCTTTGCCAGCTGGCTCGACGCCTTGCATTCGGCGCCGACGCTGCGCAGCTATGCCAGCGCCGAGGAGGTTGCGCTGCGTTTGCAAAAAACCAATCCGCGCCTGAGCAACGCGCGCGCCGCCTTCCTGGCCCGGCACTGGGCCGCGCCCGGCGCCGACGGCCGCTGGGCCATTCTCGGCGATCCGGCGCATAAAATGCCGTCGCCGCTCCTGTTTCAGGTCGAGGAAATGATGGCGTGCTGGCGCGCCACGACGGCGCCGGTGCTGTGGGTCGAAGCCGAGCAGACCAATATGTGGCAGTGGATGGGGGCGAAAGAACAGGCGCGCGCCGAGATCGACCGCCGCGTCAGATATTACGCCCGGGTGCGCTGCGAAATGCTGGCCGATGCCGGTCACATGATGCACCACGACCAGCCGCAGGCGCTGGCCCGTCTGCTTGAAGAGTTTCTCGGCGACGCCGGTTGAGAGGCTTTTCCGCCCGTCGCCGGTGCCGGCCGCGGCCCCGGGCTGCAGGGCAGGGCAATAGCGGCGTACAATGGCGGCAATTCTCGCCATTTTTATTTGTTCGCCATGCTAAACATCGACCTTCATTGCCATTCGACGATTTCCGACGGCACGCTGACGCCCGAAGAAGTGGCGCAACGCGCCCATGCCGCCGGCGTCGATGTCTGGGCCCTGACCGACCATGACGAAATCGATGGCGTGGCACGCGCCCGCAGCGCCGCCCGGGCGCTCGGCATGCGCCATGTCGGCGGCGTCGAGATTTCGGTGACCTGGGCCGGCAAGACCGTGCACATCGTCGGCTTGCAGATCGACGACACCAATGCCATCCTGAAGCAAGGCTTGATCGAAACGCGCACCGGGCGCCAGGCGCGCGGGCGGGCGATTGCCGCCGAGCTGGCCACGGTGGGCATTGCCGATGCCTATGAAGGGGCCTTGAAGTTTGTCGCCAATCCCGACATGATGTCGCGCACCCATTTTGCGCGCTATATTGTCGAGCTCGGCATTTGCCGCGACATTCCCGACGTCTTCAATCATTATTTGAGCGAGGGCAAAGCCGGTTACATCCTGCATTCCTGGGCCAGGCTCAGCGATGCGGTGGGCTGGATTCGCGGCGCCGGCGGCATCGCCGTGATTGCCCATCCGGGCCGCTACCAATTCAACGACGTCGCCTTCGGCGCCTTTTTCGACGAATTCAAGCAGCTTGGCGGCACCGCCATCGAAGTCGTCACCGGCAGCCACACGCCCGATCAATATCCCTACTATGCGCAGGTGGCCAATCGCTACGGTTTTCTGGCCTCGCGCGGTTCCGATTTTCACGGTCCGCTCGAATCGCGCATCGATTTCGGCGTCTTGCCGCCGCTGCCGGCCAATGTCAAGCCGGTCTGGCATGATTGGTTTTAACTGCGCTGGTTTTAACGGCGCTGGTTTTAACTGCGCTGGTTTTAAGGGCGCAGCCGGCGCCGTCCGACAGTCGCGCCCGCAGTTGCTGCCGCAGTTATTCCTCCGGCAGTTGCTCCCGCAGTTGCTCCGGCAGTTGCTCCGGCAGTTGCTCCGGTAGTTGCGCGCGCGGATTACCGCTGCCATGGGCGCTCGCCTGTGCTATTTTCTTGTCAAGTCATTGCTATTTTGCACTTGAAATAGGCTTGTCCATCTCCCATATAATCTCAGGTATATCAGGCAGTCAGCCGATCTGATTGCGGCACATTCGATTGAAAGGCATCTCATGAAACGTGTAATTTTATTTTTGGCGACCAATCTGGCGGTCATGCTGGTGATGTCGGTGGTCTTGTCGCTGCTGGGCGTGAATCGTTATCTTGGCGCCAGCGGCATCAATATGAGCAGCCTGATGGTGTTTTCGCTGGTGGTCGGCTTTACCGGCGCGATCTTTTCCTTATTGATCAGCAAGCCGATGGCCAAATGGTCGACCGGCGCCCGCGTCATCGAGAGCGCCGGCTCGTCGACCGAGCTGTGGTTGTTGTCAACCGTTCAAAAGCTGGCCGAACGGGCCGGCATCGCGATGCCCGAAGTGGCCATTTACGACGGCGAGCCGAATGCCTTTGCCACCGGCGCGTTCAAGAATTCGGCGCTGGTGGCCGTTTCTACCGGTTTGATCGAGAGCATGACCAAGGAAGAGATCGAAGCCGTGCTCGGCCATGAAGTGAGTCATATCGCCAATGGCGACATGGTCACCATGACCCTGATCCAGGGCGTGGTCAATACCTTTGTGGTATTCCTGGCGCGCGTGGTCGGTTTCCTGATCGACAAGGCCTTGTTCCGCCGCGATCTCGACGAGCGGCCGGGCATGGGCTATATGGTGACCGTGTTCGTGTGCGAAATCGTGTTCGGGATTGTCGCCTCGATGATCGTGGCCTGGTTTTCGCGTCAGCGCGAATTTCGCGCCGATGCCGGCTCGGCACGCCTGCTCGGTTCCGGCCAGCCGATGATCCATGCCCTGGCCCGCCTGGGCGGCATGGAGCCCGGCGAATTGCCGAAATCGATGGCAGCGGCCGGGATTACCGATAAAGCCGGTTTTGCCGAATTGTTTTCGACGCATCCATCGATGCAGGAACGCATTGCCGCCTTGCGCGGCGTACAATAGGCCGCTGTAAAAATTACGCTGTAAAATTGATAAGTACCCAAAGACAAGCAGTATTCAGAAGCGGCAAGTACCCAGAAACGACTAAATGAGCCAGTTTTTCCAGATTCACCCTGATAATCCGCAAGCGCGCCTGATCAAGCAGGCCGCGCAAATCATCGATGCCGGCGGTATCGTCGCCTTGCCGACCGATTCCTGCTATGCGCTGGTCTGCCGCCTCGACGACAAGGGCGCGGTCGAGCGCTTGCGGCGTATTCGCGGCGTCGACGACAAGCACCATCTGACGCTGCTGTGCCGCGACCTCAGCGAAATTGCACTGTATGCGCGCGTCGACAACCGCCAGTTCCGCCTGCTCAAGGCGACCACGCCGGGGCCGTTTACGGTGATTCTGGAGGCGACCAAGGAAGTGCCGCGGCGCCTGTCGCATCCGTCGCGCAAGACCATCGGCTTGCGCGTGCCCGAAAATGCGATTGCCCAGGCACTGCTGGCCGAGCTCGGCCAGCCTTTGCTGGGCACGACCCTGATTCTGGCCGGCGAAGAAGACGCGCTGTGCGATCCCGAAGAGATTCGCGAACACCTCGAAAAACAGATCGAACTGGTCATCAATGGCGGCGCCTGCAGTTTTGAACCGACCACCGTGATCGATTTGACCGGCGAGGGCGCGCTCTTGCTGCGTCAGGGGCGCGGCGATGCCTCGCTGTTCGGAGCCTGAGGGCGCTCTGCGGCGCCTCGGGTGGCCTGAATGCCGCGGCGGTTTGGCGGCCCGGATGGTTGCCTGAATGGCGGCCGTAGCGGCTCTGGCGCGTGCAATTTGTTGTGAAATCCGCAGCGTGTAACAAGGCGGCGCCTGGCCTGGACGATGCGGCCGGCCGTGGCCCGCGGTGACAAGTGGTGACAAGCTGCGCTTTTTTGCGTGTTTCGCGGGTTTGTGGCCCGCTCTGATAAAATCCCCTCCATGAATGATCTGATCCAAACCATCGCTGTCTATGCCTTGCCGGTCCTGTTTGCCATTACGCTGCATGAGGCAGCGCATGCCTACGCGGCCAGGTATTTTGGCGACAACACCGCCTATATGCTGGGGCGCATGACGCTCAATCCGCTAAAGCACATCGATCCCTTCGGCACCATCATCTTGCCGATCCTGACCTATGTGGTGACTTCGGGCGCCTTTTTGCTCGGTTCGGCCAAGCCGGTGCCGGTCGAATTCAGCCGCTTGCGCAATCCGAAAAAACAGATGGCCTGGGTGGCGCTGGCCGGCCCCGGCGCCAATCTGGCCATGGCCTTGCTGTGGATGATTTTGCAGGTGCTGCTGGTGGCGCTGGGCCAGGTCGGCGACGATTTTCTGCCGCAGATGGCGCATGCCGGGGTCAAGACCAATCTGCTCATTTTTGCCTTCAATCTGTTCCCGGTCCCGCCGCTCGACGGCGGCCGTGTGCTGACCAGCATTTTGCCGATCCGTCAGGCCTATCAGTTCGCCAAGCTCGAGCCCTACGGTTTTTTCCTCGTGCTCGGTCTGCTCTATCTGAATGTGCTCACGTACTGGGTGGTGCCGCTGATGTATGTCGCTCAGCTCGGATTGCAATTGCTGGTTTCTCCCCTTAATTTTTTACTGAACTGAAGACTATGTATCCTGATCGTGTCGTATCCGGCATGCGCCCCACCGGGGCCTTGCATCTTGGCCATTACCATGGCGCCCTGAAGAACTGGGTCAAGATGCAGTCCGAATTGCCGTGCCTGTTTTTTGTCGCTGACTGGCATGCATTGACCACGCACTACGACGATCCGAGCGTTATCGAAAAAAGCACCTGGGATATGCTGATCGACTGGCTGGCCAGCGGCGTCGATCCGTCGCAGTCGACGATCTTCATCCAGTCCAAGGTGCCCGAGCATGCCGAACTGCATCTGCTGCTGTCGATGGCGACGCCGCTCGGCTGGCTCGAACGGGTGCCGACCTACAAGGACCAGATCGAAAAGCTGGCGACCAAAGACCTCGCCACTTACGGCTTTCTCGGCTATCCGCTGCTGCAGGCGGCCGACGTGCTGATTTATCGCGCCACCCAGGTGCCGGTCGGCGACGATCAGGTTCCGCACATCGAAATGATGCGCGAGATCGCGCGCCGCTTCAATCATCTGTACGGCAAGGAAAAAGGCTTCGAGGAAAAAGCCCAGGAAGCCGTCAAAAAGCTCGGCAGCAAGCGCGCCAAGCTGTACAACGAGTTGCGCACCGAATTCCAGCAAGAAGGCAAGGACGACGCGCTCGAGCAGGCCAAGGCCATGCTCGACGATGCGCAAAACCTGTCGATGATCGATCGCGAGCGCCTGTTCGGCTATCTCGAAGGCAGCCGCAAGCTGATTCTGGTCGAGCCGCAGGTCAAGCTGACGACGGCTTCGCGCCTGCCCGGCCTCGACGGCGCCAAGATGTCCAAGAGTTACGGCAATGCGATCGCGCTGCGCGAAGACAAGGAATCGGTGACGAAAAAAGTGCGCACCATGCCGACCGATCCGGCCCGCGTGCGGCGCACCGATGCCGGCGACCCTGAAAAATGCCCGGTCTGGAAATTCCACCAGGTCTATTCCGACGCCGCCACTCTCGAATGGGTGGCCAAAGGCTGTAAAAGCGCCGGCATCGGCTGCCTCGAATGCAAGCAGCCGGTGATCGACGCCATCATCCTCGAACAGCAACCGATGCATGAACGGGCCCAGCAATATCTCGACGATCCGACGCTGGTGCGCGCCATCGTCGCCGACGGTTGCGATACCGCCCGCAAACTGGCCCAGGAAACGATGCGCGATGTGCGTGAGGCGATGGGACTCGGGTATAACTGATTGTTGTCAAAATGCACATTTTTGCTGCATTTTTCCTATGAAAAACCATGATTGTTAAACCTGCTCTGCAGCGTTCGCCGCCATCGCCGTGGGTGGCGCGTTTCGCGCCGCTGATCGGCGCCGGCGAAGTGCTCGATCTGGCCTGCGGTACGGGCCGCCACGCCGCATTGCTGGCGCAGCTCGGCCATCCGGTGCTGGCCGCCGATCGTGACCCGGACGCGCTGCGGCAGGCGGCAGGTGAGGGCATCAGCACGTTTGCCTGGGATTTCGAAGATGGCGGCCAGGCGTGGCCGTTTGCCGAGGCGCGCTTTGCCGCCATCGTCATCGCCAATTATCTGCACCGGCCGCTGTGGCCGCAGATCGTGGCCAGCCTGGCGCCGCAAGGCTTGCTGATCGTCGACACCTTCGCGCTCGGCAACGCCGCCTTCGGCCGGCCGGCCAATCCCGATTTTCTCTTGCGTCCCGGCGAATTGCTGAGCTTGCCGCGCCATTGTCCGCCCCCGGATGCCTTGCACATCCTCGCCTTCGAAGATGGCTATACGGACACGCCCAGGGCCGCCATGGTGCAGCGTGTCTGCGCGCTGAAAATCGCTGCCGCCAGCGGTGCCGATCTGCCCGAATATCGGGCACAACTGCGCCTGAATACTTGAAAAGGTGTTAATAAAGTGTAAATTGATGCACGAAAGCGCTAACACAGGCCCACGGCAGCACAGCGATCCGCTACAATCAGACTTTTATAATTTCAAAAAGCGACCCATGATCTCCGGTAGCATAGTAGCGATTATTACTCCCATGCAGCTTGACGGCAGCCTCGACCTGGATGGTTTGCGCAAGTTGATTGAGTGGCACATCGAGCAAAAGACAGACGGCATCGTCATCGTCGGCACCACGGGCGAATCGGCCACCGTTTCGGTCGAAGAGCATTGCTTGCTGATCAAGGTGGCGGTCGAGCAGGCGCGCGGCCGTTGCAAGATCATCGCCGGCACCGGCGGCAATGCCACCGCCGAGGCGATCAAGCTGACGGCGTATGCCAAGGACGCCGGCGCCGATGCCGCGCTGTCGGTCGTGCCCTATTACAACCGGCCGACGCAGGAAGGCATGTACCAGCATTTCAAGGCGATTGCCGAGAGCGTCGACCTGCCCATCATTTTGTACAACGTCCCGGGCCGCACCATGGCCGACATGTCCAACCAGACCATCTTGCGCCTGGCGCAGCTGCCCAATATCGTCGGCGTCAAGGATGCGACCGGCAATCTGGCGCGCGGCACCGACCTCATACGTCTGGCGCCGGCTTCGTTTGCCGTCTATTCGGGCGACGATCCGACGGCCATGGCGCTGATGTTTTGCGGCGCCAAGGGCAATATCTCGGTGACGGCCAATGTCGCTCCGCGCGCCATGCACGATTTGTGCGAGGCGGCGATGGCCGGCGATGTCCAGCGTGCCATCGCGATCAACAATCGCCTGATTCCGCTCCATCAAAAGCTGTTTGTCGAACCTAATCCAGTGCCGGTGAAGTGGGCAGTGGCCGAGATGGGCCTGAGCCCGGCCGGTCTGCGCCTGCCTCTGGTGGCGCTGGCGCCTGAGTTTCACGATGCGGTGCGCGGCGCCTTGCGCGATTGCGGCATCGAAGGCGCAGCCCTGTAAGCATGGCGCCGCCGGGTCTTTCCCGTGGCGGCGCCAGGCTCCAATTTCCCCTTGATCCTCATATAGTAGCGATATGACTAAACGACATACTCTTTCGGCACGCAGCACCACGGCTCAACGCGCATTGTTTTACGGCGCGCTATGCACGGGCCTGGCCGGCCTTTCGGCTTGCGGCGCCATCAACTCGGTGGTCGGTTCCCCGGGCCTCGATTACAAAAGCGCCAGCACGGTAAAGGTGAAAACGCTGGACGTGCCGCCCGATCTGACGCAGCTGGCGCGCGATAACCGCTACGCCGTTCCGGAAAATAAGACGACCGTCACCGCGTCCACCTTCAATCAGGCACCGGCATCGGGTGGCGCCGGCAGCGGCGCTGCCGCCGCGCCGGCGGACGAGGCCGTGGCGCCGAATGCCGTGGGCAATGTCAAGGTCGAGCGCGACGGTTCCACGCGTTACCTGGTGGTTAGCCAAAGCCCCGAAAAGCTGTTCCAGCTGGTGAAGGAATTCTGGCAGGAGCAGGGTTTCATGATTGCGATAGAGCAGCCGCAAGCCGGCATCCTCGAAACCGACTGGGTTGAAAACCGCGCCAAGATTCCGCAGGACGGACTGCGCAATTTGCTCGGCAAAGTGATCGATTCGGTCTATTCGACCGGCGAGCGCGATAAGTTCCGCACGCGTCTCGAACGCCGCGCCGACGGCTCGACCGAAATCTACATCAGCCATCGCGGTGTCGAAGAAGTCGTTCAGGGTGCGCAAAAAGACAACACGATCTGGACCGGACGTGCCAACGACCCCGCTCTGGAAGCGCAATTTTTGTCGCGCCTGATGGTTCGCCTGGGCAGCACTGAAGCCAAAGCCAAGACTGCCGTCGCTGGTGCGCCGGCGCAGCAAGAGCATGCCAAACTGGTGGCCGCGGCCGGTGCCGCCGCCGCCCATGTCGAAGTCGATGAAGGTTTCGACCGCGCCTGGCGCCGGGTCGGCCTGGCGCTCGACCGCGTCGGCTTCACGGTTGAAGACCGCGACCGCATCCAGGGCGTCTACTTTGTTCGCTATATCGACAATGATTCCAGCGTCGCCGGCAAGGGCGAGCCGGGCTTCTTCGCCAAGCTGTTTACCTTCGGCTCGGACGACAAGGCCAAGGAAGGTCAGCGCTATCGCATTACCGTCAAGGCCAATGCGGCCGGCAACGACAGTCAGGTCAGCGTGCAGAACAACGAAGGCAAGCCTGAGACTTCCAGCACTGCCGACAAGATCCTGAAGCTGCTGACTGCGCAATTGAAGTAATCGCGCCGATGGGGTTCGCTGCAGCGGCTGCTCCGCTCTTGCCGATTGCGGGGCGGCCGTGAGATTTGCCAGTCTCGGCAGCGGCAGCGAGGGAAACGGCTTGCTGATTTCCTCGGCATCGATGCCGGCTGCCGGCGCTTTGCCGGCGGCCGACGCCGGGCTTGCCACCACCGTGCTGCTCGATTGCGGCTTCGGCATCCGCGAGACCGAGCGGCGCCTGGCGCGCTGCGGTCTGGCCCCCTCCGATCTGACGGCGATTGTCGTCACCCACGAACATCAAGACCATATTGCCGGCGTATTCAAGCTGGCGCGCCGGCATCGGATTCCGGTCTGGCTCAGCTTCGGCACCTATCAAGCCTCGCCGCACGATAGCAGCGGCGTCGAGCTGAATTTCTGCCGCGACGGCGACCGCTTCGAGATCGGCGCCCTGACGCTGATGCCCTATACGGTGCCGCACGATGCGCGCGAACCGGTGCAGTATGCGATCAGCGACGGCCGTCATAAGCTGGGCGTGCTGACCGACGCCGGCCAGGCTACCGCGCACATGCTGACGGCGCTGGCGGCGTGCGATGCGCTACTCCTGGAATGCAATTACGATCCGCAAATGCTGGCCGCATCGCATTACCCGCCATTTCTGAAGCGTCGCATCGCCAGCGATTTTGGCCATTTGTCGAACGGCGCCGCCGCGCAGATTTTGCGTGAACTCGATCGCTCGCGCCTGAACAAGGTCGTCGGCTGTCATCTGAGTACCAAGAATAATCTGCCGCAGCTGGCGCGCGCCGCGCTCGAGGAGGTGCTCGATACAAGTGATACGGCGGTGGTGATTGCCTGTCAGGAGCAGGGCTTTGCGTGGCTGGAGGCTGGTCGCTGAGAACGGCGGGGCAGTCGACGTTGAAAAAACAAGAAGAAACGGAAAGAGGAAAACCCGGACGAAAAAAAAGCCGGCCCGAAGGTCGGCTTTTTATAACTTAAGAATTACTTCTTAGGTGTCGATGCTGCAGGAGCCGAAGCTGCTGGAGCTGTTGTAGTTGTTGCAGTTGTTGTTGTCGATGTTGCGTCAGCAGCAGGAGCCGAAACAGGAGCCGATGCAGGAGCCGAAGCTTCTGGAGCTGGTGCTACAACTGGAGCTGGTGCAGGAGCAGCAGCTTCTTCTTTTTTACCGCAAGCAGCCAAAGCAACAGCCAACAGGGAGATCATCAACAGGGATTTTTTCATGGGTTTTCCTTAAATAATTCAAAAGTAGTTCAACAATATTGCGATGAATAATTACCGGTAATTATCGCTCTTAATAGGGCGTCTTCGATGGCTTTGTGTACCCAAGGGTGCTTACCAGACAACAAAAACTTCCTAACTGACAATTATAGCAAGCTTTGATTTTCGATCAAAGGATTAAAAGGCTTTTTTCCTAATAATTTGTTTCACCGCAACATTTTTTTTCAAACAAGCCAACAATGATGCAACGGCATTACGCCGCCTAATATTTCAGGAATTTCTATTGCATAAGTGCCGTGCAGGCTCTACGCGGCTATATTGTCACATTGTTACGCGCATTTTTCTAGTGTTTTTATGTATCAGATAGTAATTTCTAACCATCCATCCTGATACCAGGTGTATAGAGCCTCGGCGACATCGGCGCGCGCAGCCCCGACTAGCTCGCCCGGCAAGCTTCTGTCATTGGCCAGCCGGGCCAGCAGCGGCCGGTCTTGCGGCTCGACTTCGAACGACATGCCATTGATGAAAACGTGGGGGCCTCGGTACAACATCTGGGTTTTCAGGGCCAGTCGCAGGCCTTTTTTGCCGGCCGTGCTGGCAAAACGCGGCGGCGTCAGCGTTTGTTGCGGCGCGGTGAAATAAGTGGTGTGCTTCGGCTCGGTCAGGTATTGACCGACAAAAATTGCAATATCGTCATCAGTAAACCGCACTTTGCGCAATTCGGCCGCGATATCGGTCAACATGCGCTTGCTGATTTCAGCGGGCGCCTTGCCCGGTTTGAGGTCGGGATCGGCATAGCGGCCCGGCAAATCGATCGAATCGCCCATGAATTCCAGGAAGCCCTGGCCCAATTCCTGGTAAGACGGCGCCCGAAAACCGATTGAATACGTCATGCAGTCGCCGAGGGCGATGCCGTCATGCGCATAATGTGGCGGCAAATACAACATGTCGCCCGGTTCCAGTATGAATTCCTGTTCCGGCTCAAAGCGGGCCAGAATCTTCAATGGCATGTCCGGCTTCAAGCTCAAATCCTGCTGGGAGCCGATTTGCCAGCGGCGGCGGCCGTGCGCCTGCAACAAAAACACATCGTAGGAATCGAAATGCGGGCCGACACCGCCGCCATCGGTGGCAAAACTGATCATCAGGTCGTCCAGGCGGGCATCGGGCACAAAACGAAAGCGGCGCAGCAGGGCATCGGCGGCGCGATCGTGCAAATTGACGCCTTGCACCAGCAAGGTCCAGCCGGACTGGCTGCGCGCCGGCAGCGCCGCAAACGGCCCGTCCTGCATCTGCCACTGCTGGTCGAAGTGGCAGATCAGGCGCGCTTCGACTTCTTCCTGGGCGGCCAGCGCAAACAGCGCTTCGGGATTGAGGGGCGGTGCAAAGCCGGCGATGGCCTGGCGGATCAGCAGCGGTTTCTTTTGCCAGTAATCGCGAAAAAACTCGGCGGGCGTGAGGTCGCCCAATGGGGGTAAATTTGTCATGCGCGTATTATAACCAGGCCAGGCCCCACAGGCCGGGCGCTCATCGGCATATTGCAGGGATTGCATCACAGCGGGGCCGGGGGCGGGTATAATCGCGGGGATATTCAATTGAAAGGAAGTCCCATGAAGATTGCCAAAGATACGGTAGTGACCGTGCATTACAAACTGTCAGATGCCCAAGACAATCTGATCGAAGATGGTCGCGAGCCGATGGTGTATTTGCACGGCGGGTATGAAAATACGCTGCCGAAGATAGAAGAAGAACTCGATGGCAAGGAAACCGGCTATGCCTCGATCATCCAGGTCGAGCCAGAAGATGCTTTCGGCGAATACGACCCGGCCCTGGTCAAGGTCGAAGCGCGCGACCGCCTGCCTGAGCCGCTCGAAGTCGGCATGCAGTTTGAAGGCATGCCTGACGATGCCGAGGAAGGCAACGACGCCCTGATTTTCACCGTCACCGATATCGCTGACGACAAGGTGGTGTTGGATGGTAATCATCCGCTGGCCGGCATTGCCTTGCGCTTTTCCTTGAAGGTTGCCGAAGTGCGGGCCGCCACCGAAGAAGAAATCGCCCACGGTCACGTGCATGGCGCGCATGGCCATCAGCATGACGATGAGGAAGATGATGATGAAGGCGAAGCCGGCGACCAATTCCGCACGCATCCGATCCACTGAGATCCGATCGATATGGATGGGCTGACCTGATGCGTTAAAACGCGTCTTGCAGACATAAAAAAACGGGCCAGGGCCCGTTTTTTTGCTTCCGCTTCAGATTTTTCAGCGACTTTTCTTCATCCCAAAGCTGCCGGCGCCGCGGCCATCGCTTCTCAGTGATGGCCGCTGTCGCCGCCAACGGCTTCTTCGACGCGGATCGAGAACAGTTCCGGCGTGCCGCGGCGGATGCTGACGGCGATCCAGTCGGTATTCGAGTCGGCCGCCACAAAAACCGGCAGATGTCCGAGCCTGCCGCGCCATTTGATGGCAGTCTGCGCCGCTTTGGCGCCGGGCGCCGGCGGCTGGCCGTCGATCAGCAAGACGCGGCCGGAAAACTGCTGCATCGCGGTCGCCAGCTGCTTGCGCAACTCCTGCAGGCCGTCGCGGCTGCCGGCGCCGGCCAGTTCGCGCAGCCGGTCCTTGCCGGGCGCGCTGAACAGGTCCGCATCCGATACCAGTACGATGCCGTCGAGCTTTTTCAGGCTGGCCATGCGGAACAGGCGGTTGAGCCAATCGCGGTTGGCGATGGCGCGATCTTCGAATTCGCTGTTGCGGCCGGCCTCGGGCCGATAATTATTGTTCGGCGCCGGCAGATTGACGGTGGCAAACAGCACGCGCCCGACCTGCCAGTGGGCGTTTTCGGCATAACTGCGGAATTTGGCGTTTTCCGACAGGCGGTTGAGCTTGATTTTTTCCTTGCCGAGCGAAACGCTGTCGGCGAACAGCAGGTCGCGCAGGCGATTGAGGCGGTCGACCGCATCCGAGCGGCCCTTGCGGTTTTTGCACTCGAGCCAGTCGCTACCGGCCACGCTGACCACCAGCGGCGTCGGCGCCAGATTCAGGTCGCGCTTGCGCTGGCTATATAAACGGTCTTCGCAGCTCTCTTGCGGGTTCTTGATGCCGATCGCCAGCAGCAGCGCCAGCTCATGATTGGCGGTCGCCGCCAGGGTTTCCTGCAAGTCGTTTTCGCGCAGCGGGCGCGGGTGGCGGGTCAGGACGCCGAAGTGGAGGTCGGCGGCATTTTGTGCCGTTTGCGCCGTGCTGCGCGCCGATGCTGCGCCCGGCGCCAGGCTGCCGATGAGCAGGACTGCACTCAGCCATGGCGCGAGCAAGCGATGAGGTCTCATTTTGTTTCGCCTTGTTCTGCGAGGTTTTTCAAACGGTACAGTTCGAGCAGGGCTTCGCGCGGCGTCAACTGGTCGGGGTCGATCTCTTGCAGCAGATCGGCCAGGGCCTGGTTTGCCGCGGCCTGCGCAGTGCCGGCGGCCTCCTCGGCCGCGCCAGTGCCGCCGTCAGCCTTGCCGGCGGCCGAAAACAGGTCCAGCTGCGGCGCGCTGGCGATCGCATGCGCTTCCAGTCCGGCCAGATGCTTGCGCGCGGTGCGGATCACGGCCTGCGGCACGCCGGCCAGTTGCGCCACCTGCAGGCCGTAACTTTGCGAAGCCGGGCCGTCCTCGACCGCATGCAGAAAGACGATGCTGTCCTTGTGCTCGACCGCCGACAGATGGACGTTGGCCGCGCTCGGATAGGAATCGGGCAATTGCGTCAGCTCGAAATAATGGGTGGCGAACAGGGTGAAGCTCTTGCTGGTCTCGAGCAGATGGCGGGCGATGGCAAAGGCCAGCGCCAGGCCGTCGAAAGTCGAGGTGCCGCGCCCGACTTCATCCATCAGGATCAGCGACTGTTCGGTGGCGCCGTTGAGGATGGCGGCCGATTCGGTCATCTCGACCATGAAGGTCGAACGGCCGCCGGCGAGGTCGTCGGCGGCGCCGATGCGGGTGAAGATGCGGTCGATCGGGCCGATCACGGCGCTGGCCGCCGGCACGTAGCTGCCGACATAGGCCAGCAGGGTGATCAGCGCCACCTGCCGCATGAAGGTCGATTTACCGCCCATGTTGGGGCCGGTGATCAGCAGCAGCCGGCGTTCGCCGGCCAGCACGCAATCGTTGGCGATGAAACGCTCGATCTGGTTTTCGACCACTGGATGGCGGCCTTGCTCGATCTGCAGCAGCGGCTCCTCGACCAGTTGCGGCGCGCGCCAGTCGTGGCGCAGCGCGTGTTCGGTCAGCGCGCTCAGGGCGTCGAGCTGGGCCAGGGCCTGGGCGATGCGCTGCAAGACGCCGATGTGCGGCGCGAGGTCGGCCAGCAGCTGCTCGTACAGCATTTTTTCGCGCTGCAAGGCCTTGTCCTGCGCCGACAGCGCCTTGTCTTCGAAGGCTTTCAGCTCGGGCGTGATGTAGCGCTCGGCGTTTTTCAGGGTCTGGCGCCGGCGGTAATCCTCGGGCACCTTGTCGGTCTGGCCGTGCGTGACTTCGATGTAAAAGCCGTGCACCCGGTTGTATTCGACGCGCAGGTTGGCGATCCCGGTGCGGGCCCGCTCGCGCGTCTCGAGGTCGACCAGGAACTGGCCGGCGTTTTCCGACAGCGCCCGCAATTCGTCGAGTTCGGCATCGAAGCCGCGCGCCATCACGCCGCCGTCGCGCACCATGGCCGCCGGTTCGGGCGCCACCGCGCGCACCAGCAGGTCGACGCATTCGAGCGGCGTGGCCAGGGCGTCGTGCACGCTCTTGAGCAGCGCCGGCGTGCCGTCCTTGCTGGCGGCGTCGTCGCGGCAGCAGATGGCGACATAGCTGCGCAGCGATGGCAGTTGCTGCAAGCCGTCGCGCAGGCTGGCCAGGTCGCGCGGGCGCGCCGTCAGCAGCGCCACGCGGGTGGTGATGCGTTCGATATCGGGCACCGCCGCCAGCGTGGCCGACAGGCCGTCGATGGCGTCGGCCCGTATCAGGGCGGCAATCGCCGCATGCCGGGCCTGGGCGATGCGCTGCTCGCGCCGTGCGTGATGCAGCCAGTGGCGCAGCAGGCGCGAACCCATCGCCGTGCGGCAGTGGTCGAGCAGGGAAAACAGGGTCGGCGATTCCTGCCCGCGCAGCGTCTCGGTCAGCTCCAGGTTGCGGCGGGTGGCGGCGTCGAGGCCGATGAATTCCGATTCCGATTCGACCGTCATGCTGCGCACGTGCTGCAAGCCCTTGCCCTGGGTGGCGCTGGCGTAGCGCAGCAGGGCGCCGGCGGCGCCGATGGCGGCGCTCAGGCCGTCGGCGCCGAAGCCCGACAGGATGGCGACATTGAGTTGCGCGAGCAGGGCCTTGCGTCCGCTTTCGATGTCGAAATGCCAGTCCGGCACCGTGTGCAGTTTTTCCGGCGCGATCTCGAGCAAGGCGTCGTCGGCATGCTCGCCGAACAAGACCTCGGCCGGCGCGATGCGGTCGAGTTCGTGCAGCAGGCGGGTGGCGACCGTTTTTGAATCGCCGCCAAACTCCATCACTTTCAGGGCGCCGCTGGCCATCGACAGCCACGCCAGGCCGACGGTGCAGATCTTGCGCTGGGTTGCGATGCACAGCGACAGCAGCGGCCGTTCGGCTTTTTCCGGCAACAGATCGGCATCGCTGAGGGTGCCCGGCGTGACCACCCGCATCACCTTGCGCTCGACCGGCCCCTTGCTGGTGGCCGGGTCGCCGATCTGTTCGCAAATGGCGACCGAGGTGCCGAGCTTGACCAGCTTGGCCAGATACTGGTCCAGCGAATGGAACGGCACGCCGGCCATCTTGATCGGCGTGCCGTTCGAGGAGCCGCGCTGGGTCAGCGTGATGCCGAGCAGGCGCGAGGCTTTTTCAGCGTCGTCGAAAAATACTTCGTAAAAGTCGCCCATCCGGTAAAACAGTATGGTGTCCGGATAGTCGGCCTTCAGGCGCAGGTATTGCTGCATCATCGGCGTTTCTTTTGAAGCTGTTTTTTCGGCGGCGGGGCGGGCTTTGGGATCGAGGGGGGCGGGCGTCGTCATTTTTCTTTGTCGGTAATGCAAAAAACAGCATGCGCGCCATTTTTTTGCGCAGGGCGCGGCGCAATGCTGCGTTAAGAACGCTATTTTACCGCTTCTGCGCAAATAGTCGCCGTAATCGGCGTAATCGCGCCCCAGATTGTGGCTGCGCATTGGCGCGGCCCCGATCCGCGCCCGGTGCCGCCCGATAGACAGACGGCGGCCACGATGGCGAGGCCGTGTGATTGTGGGCAAGCGATGAAAAATTGCGTGAAAATTGATGCATGAAAGTAATAAGAAATCCAGGGCCGGCCGGCGAATGACGCCAACCTTGAAAGACTTGATTGACCGCAATGGCGCGCCCGACGTAGACTGGGAGCTGGCGGCGCTTGCCGCCGGCCATCCGCAAAGGGCCGCTGGCGTCGATCGTATGCCGAGCGGACGCCAGATGGCTGTCATCGATTCGCTGTGGAGCGGGAGGCCCGTATGGCCGCCGTTGCCGCAGCCGCCTGTGAAACGCCGATGCGCGCCGCGCCCGGCTTCGCATGGCGGCCGGACCGGCAACCGGGCCTGAAAAATCGGGCCTCGACGGCTTTTCGGATTATTTTTATATCGGCATGCAGGGCGAGTACACATTCATGTGGAGGCCAAGATG
>JAIZVZ010000201.1 GCA_021768485.1 Oxalobacteraceae bacterium
CCGATGGCATCCTCGCGCATGAAGATGCGGCCATAGCCGAGGCGGACGGCCTCGACGATCTCGTCCATGGTGCGCAGCGCCTGGCGTTCGGCGATGGCGGCGGCGGCGGGCGCATCGCGGCGCAGGATCGCCTCGGCCAGCTCGCGTTGCAGCTCGACGATCGAGGCCGATCCGGCGCGTTCCAGATCGCCCCAGCGGATGAAACGGATGCGCGCATTGGTGATGCGCAGCCGCTTGAGCATCTCGGCATTGCCCGACAGCGTGATGATGAATTCGTGAAAGGCCTCGTCCAGCGCGATCAGCTCATAGACCGTCTTGCCCGGCGCCTGCTCGGCCATCTGCGCCATCAGCTGGCGCAACTCGTCCAGCTGCGCCTCGCTGGCGCGGGTGGCGGCCAGGCGCGCGCCGGCGCTTTCCACGATGCTGCGCACCTCGATCAGGTCGAAGATCTCGCGCGGTTCCAGCTTGCGGCGAAAGAAGCCGAGTTTCGGCGAGAAGGTCAGAAAACCCTCGGCTTCCAGTCGGTTGAGCGCCTCGCGCAAAGGGGTGCGGCTGACGCCGAGCTGCTTGGAGATCGCCACTTCGTTGATGCGCTCGCCCGGCTTGATGTCGTAGTTGATCGCCAGCGCGCGAAGCTCATGATAGGCGCGCTCGGCCGCTCCCAGTTTGCGTGTGGTCAAGTCTGCGCTCCTGTCTGTGCCGGCCTCCGGGCCGCGGGGGCCGCGATCCCCGGGCCTCCGGCGGCCTTCGCGTGGCGGCAATATCGCGGTTTCCAGCGATTGCATAGAGGCAGGCATCCCACCCTGTCGACACTTGTCCGACAAACGGAGTGGGGGCCGATCGGCATGATGCAAAGGTTGCGCATGATTGCCCTGCGCCGCCATTTCAAGTCGTTTCCGCTTTCGGCGCATCCTGAAAATGGCCTTTGCAGTAACGGTAACGTTACTGCGACGTTCAAGCACTTCAAGTTGCTGGATTGCCGGAGAGTTTTGCCTTTAGCAACGAATGAGGTCGCTCGATGAAGCGTCGCGGGTGCAGCGGACGACGGTTTGGGAGATGGGGGTATGGCTGGTCGAATTCGGTAACATGCCGGCGGGCGCCTGCCACGCAACATCATTGGCCCGGCGCGATGACGTGGCCCGCCACGCCTGTCCTGCACGCTTCCCATCCCCTTGCAACACCGATCAAGGACCTCATGATACGGAACGGGACTTTCCACGCTGGTGTCACGCTGTGGTTGGGCTTTGGCATGTCGGGGCCCGTCTTCGCGCATCACTCTCATGGCATGTTCGACATGCAGAAGACCGTGACCGTCGAGGGCACGGTCAAGGAC
>JAIZVZ010000202.1 GCA_021768485.1 Oxalobacteraceae bacterium
CAGAAAAATACCGGAAAAAACGGCAAGATCGTGAGACCTTGCCGTTGTTCCAACTGTCGCCAGCGCTCCTTATTTGCTTGCCAAAAATCCCGTCTGCGGGTTGGCTTGTAATGCCGTCAATTTCAGCGCGGCGGCCGCCGAGCTGTCCGCCGCGCTGCCGAGCATATTGCCTTGGGCATCGAATTGCTTGAGCAGGTCGGCCATTTGTCCGACATGGATTGCGACGGTGGTCGGCGCGGCCAGGTTGCTGCCCGCGGCCGCCTGCGCCAGCGTCGGCTGATCCGGTGCATTTGCCGCCGCCGCTTCGGCACTGTTGAAAGCGGTGATGGCCTGGCTCAGGCTGGCCACTTGCGCCGGCAAGCTGCTGGCGGCTGCGGCTTCTTTTTGACTGGTGACAAACCAGACATCGGCGCTTTCATGTTGCGCGCCGTCCGTGGTTTGGTAGCGTGATTTCAGGCCAAGCAGATTGCCCTCGTCTTTTTCGCTTGACGAGACCGCTGTCAAGTCCAGTCTGGCAATGCCGAGGGCATCGAGCGTTTTCAGTTCCGCTGCCTGGCTGACGCCGTCCTCGTTGGCGTCGACCCATACCCGCAGAGTGGCAAATGCGGCGTCCTGCTGGTCGAGCTGGCCGTCGCCGTTGCGATCGAGCTCGCGCAGCGCCGCATAACCGTCGCCGGCTTTTTGGCCGTTGGCCAGCGTGGTTGAGGTGCCGAACAATTCGCTGCCGTCGTCGATCACGCCGTTATGGTTGCGATCCATGACCAGCAAGCCGTCGCCGCCGGTGAGCCAGCCGGTGCTGACTTTTTGGCCGGAGGCGTACAAGTCGAAGCTCGTGCCTTCGCTGACGCTGAGGGTATTGATCTTGCCGTCGCCGTTCAAATCGAGCGCGATCGGGCTGTTGAGGTAACTGAGCGCCGAAGCCTTGCTGTCGAGGGCGGCTACCTGCGATGAGGTCAGGGCGCAAACCGACGCCTGCGACAGCGCGTGGACCTGGGTGGTCGTCAGTCCGGCAATTTGGCTGTTACTCAGGGCCACGATTTGCGAGGTCGTCAAGGCATTGATGGCGGCCGTCTTGAGGGCGGCGAGGTCGACTGTCTCGAGGGCGGTGATATTGGTGGCGGCGATGCTGGCCACCTGCGCCGTGGTCAGGGCGGCGGTCTGCACCGAGCTCAAGGCGACGATTTGCGAAGTGGTCAGGGCGTTGAGGGCGGCGGTGCTCAGGCCGGCAATGGCGGCCGTCTTGAGGGCGGCCAGATTGGCGGCCGGGATGGCGGCGATATTGGTGGCCGCCATGGCGCTGAGCTGGGAGGCGCTCAGGGCGGCGCTCTGGGC
>JAIZVZ010000203.1 GCA_021768485.1 Oxalobacteraceae bacterium
CAACCCGATCAGCGCCGACTACAAGGAACTCGTCATCGGCCATACGACCTCGGCGGCCGAGGAAATCCAGAAGCTGGCGCCGCAAGCCAAGGTAGTCAAGGCTTTCAATACGATTTTTGCGCAATTGCTGGCTCCAGAGGCGCGTCAGGGGACCAGCCTGCAAGTGTTTATCGCCGGCGATGATGGCGCCGCCAAAGAGGCAGTTTCAGCTCTGGCGCAGTCGGCCGGTTTCACGGCGGTAGACGCCGGGCCGCTGTCCAACAGCCGCTATCTCGAACCGATTGGCGAGATGAATATCCACTTCGGCTACTTCCTCGGCCAAGGCCCGACCGTGGCGCCGGCCTGGGTGCCGGTCCGGGCCTCTTGATTGTCTAATGCCGGCCTGCCTGCTTGTCTGTTTATTTGTTCATCAGGCGGCAGGCCATGTTTTCTCGAAAGAACACCATGAAGTCTTTTCTCCGTGCCGCATTTTGTACGCTGTTTTTGTGTGCCGCCACGTCCGCCGTTTTTGCGGCACCGGCCATCGATGTCCTCGGTCGGGACTATACTTTTCCCAACAAGCTTGACGGCTTGCCGGCCAGATTGTCGGACTTTAAGGGTTTGCAGATTCATACTTTTGATACCAGCGATGGGGTCAAACTCAGCTATTGGGAGGCCGGAACCGGCAAGCCGCTGGTGTTCATTCCCGGATGGTCGGCCAATGGTGCTGAATATATCAATGTGATGTATTTGTTGAGCAAGCGTTACCATGTCTACGTACTCGATCCCCGTAATCAGGGTTTGTCTCAGCATGTGGACTATGGCGTACGCATTGCGCGCTATTCAATGGATCTCAAGGAATTTGGCGATCATCTGGGTTTGAAATCGGCTGATTATGTCGGCTGGTCGATGGGCGCTGCGGTGCTGTGGAGCTATATCGATCTTTTCGGTTCGAAGGCGATCAATAAAGCGGCATTTGTCGACGAACCGGTTTCGATTTATTCGCATGCCGACTGGTCCGAGCAAGAGCGGCGTGAAGCCGGCGGCATGACTTCGTCGATCGAGCGCATGGTCGCCGCCTTCACCACAGGGGTGCCGGTCAGCGCGCTGGTGGTCGACATGGCAGTGGCCGAGCGTGCCATGGCGCAGGACTCGCCCTACTATGTGAACTCGGATGCCTTTGCCACCGCGTTCATCAGGAACGATCCGAAGTATGTGCCGCTGGTGCTGTTCGATCATGCCAGCAATAACTGGCGCGATGTGATCCGCGCCAAGATCAAAATGCCGACGGCTATTTTTTCTGGCGAATACAGCCACAATTTACCGAGCCAGCGCTGGATGGCATCGGTCA
>JAIZVZ010000063.1 GCA_021768485.1 Oxalobacteraceae bacterium
TACGGCATCGACATCCTGAAAGTGCAGGAAATCCGCGGTTATGAAGCCGTCACCCGCATCGCCAATGCGCCCGACTTCATCAAGGGCGTCATCAACCTGCGCGGCATCATCATCCCGGTGGTCGACATGCGCATCAAGTTCAATCTCGGCGAGCCGGTCTACGACCAGTTCACGGTCGTCATCATCCTCAATATCGGCGGCCGCATCATGGGCATGGTGGTCGATAGCGTCTCCGACGTGACCACGCTGACGCCCGAGCAGATTAAGCCGGCGCCGGAAATGGGCACGGCCTTCAATACGAATTACCTGACCGGCCTCGGCACGATCGACCAGCGCATGCTGATCCTGATCGATATCGACAAGCTGATGTCGTCTTCCGAAATGGGCCTGATCGAAACGCTGGCCCACTAAGCGCTTCCTCGCCAGTCCGCCGGCCTGCTGAAACACGATCGGCCACGCGGCCCGGCAAGCGTTCAATACAGGGCGCTGCGGTTTTTACCGGAGCGTCCCTTGGCCGAAGCCGAACGCGCGACAGTTGAATGCTTTTTGCGCGCGTCGCATTCGGCCTTGTCGGCCGGACTCAGGTCGACGATCTCGACATGTACCTCATAATTACCCGCAGTCAGCTTTTGCAGCATGAATTTGTCATGCGCGAGAATAAAGAGATGACGCACATTTTCATTTTTATCGACATCGAATAGACGCACCGCGACATTGGCGCCGTTATTGCCGTTATCGATCACAAGCTGGGTATCACCGCCGCCGTTATTGCCACCGTTATTGCCACCATTATTGCCGCCGTGCGAATCGGGCAAATAACCGGAATGCGCCGGCCAGGAAACATCCTTGGGCAGCTTGGCCCTGGCCACTTCGCAGCCCAAATCAGGCAGGCGGATTTGCGACAGCACCAGCACCTTCGTCGGCGGCGGCAAGACCGCCAGCCCCGACAGCGCGGCCGACTTCGGCACGGGCGGCGCAGCTTGCGCACTGGCCTCGGCAACGCCAGTGCCGACGGCCGGCGCGCCGGCCGCGAACCAATAGGCCGTGCCCCAGCCAAATACCGCGCAAGCGAGCATTACCAGCGCGCGCTTGGCCAGCCGCAGACGCCGCGCCGGAACGGTTTCGATGCGCACCGCCGTCCAGCCGGCAGGCGCCTGCTCATCGAGGTGCTTGTCCTTGCCATCCTCGGCACGCGTGCTTTCGAGCCATTCGATTTCCCACTCTTCGGCGGCAATCCATTCGTCGTGTTCTTTACGGGTCTGAGCGTTCGACAGGGCGCTGTATGCGCTATTGACGACGGCCATGATACGGGCCGCCTTTTCATTATCCGGATTTTTATCGGGATGATATTTTTGGCTCAGCGCCTTGTAGGCGGCACGGATCACTTCCGGCGGCGCCTTGCGCGAAACTTTCAAATTGTCGTAATGCGTATGTATTTTTGCCATGGTTCTCAATGACAGCCCCACTCATGCCGGGCGTCGATGCACGCACTGCGCTAGATTAACGATGATACTCTATAGGAAATGCGAGCAATCATTTTGCCAATTAACAACGATTTCCCATGGCAATTACACGCACTGTCACCCGTCTTACAAGCGGTGACTGCGATCGGTGCCGGCAAACGCCGGCGGCAAGTCGACGCCACGACCGAGCACCAGCACCTTGAACAACTCCCCCATCTCGGCCGGCGACACCAGTTTTTGCACGCCATTGGCAAGCGGCAGATAATGGGCCGCATCGGCAGGATCGGTGCGCAGCAGCAGCTCGCCGATGCCGGCCGCCAGCAAAAACTGCGCCTGGCTGGTATAGCCGAGCACCTCCAGCCCGCCCTCGACGGCCGCCAGCGCCATCGCGCTGAAATCGACGTGCGCCGTAATATCTTGCAAACCAGGCAAATAAAACGGATCGGCGTGCGCATAATGGCGATAGTGGCACATCAAGGTCCCCTGCTCGCGCTGGGCCAGATAATATTCGCTGGCCGGAAAGCCGTAATCGAACAGGATGGCGGCACCGGGTTGCCGGCCGAACATGGCCGCCAGCGAGGCCATGAAACCGCAGGCAATCGGATGGACTTCGGTCAGATAACCGGGCGGCAGCAGATCGGCATCGGGGATCCGGGACCGGATGTGGGCCAGCAGCGCCGCCTCGCAGGTCCGCTCGGCAAAGGCAAAGCGACCGTCGGCAATCGTCACGCCGACTTCGCGCCAGCCCTCGGCGCTGCGCGTGACGAGCTGTACCGGCATGGCGTCGAGCACTTCATTGGCCAGCACGAGGCCCGAAAATTGCTGCGGCAACTGCTCGAGCCAGCGCACCTGCGGAAAATCGCGCAGCGCTTCTTGCTGGCGAGCGCGCAACTGCCCCGACAGTTCGACAATCGTGTATTGTTCGACAACAATGCCGGCAGCGGCGCATTCGGCCAGGATATCGCGCGCCAGCTTGCCGCTGCCGGCGCCAAATTCGAGGATCTGCGGCGCGCTCTGCGCCATCAGCGGAGCGGCCAGTTGCGCCACGGTGGCGCCGAAAAGCGGCGAAAGTTCGGGAGCGGTTGTAAAATCACCGGCAGTGCCCAGTTTGGTGGCGCCGCCGCTGTAATAACCGAGCCCCGGCGCATAGAGCGCAAGCTCCATGAAACGGGCAAACGAAATCCAGCCGGCGTCGTGCGCGATAGCCTCGGCAATCCGATTTTGCAAAGCATGCGAGGCGGCTAGCGCATCGGGACAGGGTTCAGGTAATGGCATGCCTGTCATTGTATTGATTTCACCGGTCAGCAACAATTGATCGCCGCAATTTTCCCTCACATTCTGCATAAAACAGGCTCACGATGACCAAAACTGCACAAAACAGCGCCCGCCAGCCCGACCCCGGCGGCGGCAAGGTTGCCCTGATTACCGGCGGCGCCAAACGCATCGGCCGCGCCATTGCACTGGCGCTGGCCCGGCAAGGCTGGGATATCGCCATTCACTACGGCCAGTCGGAAGCCCAGGCGCACGCCACCTGTGCCGAAATCGCCGCGCTCGGGCGGCGCGCGCACGCGGTACAGTGCGACCTGGCCGATGAATCGGCGGTCAAACGCTTGCTGGGCCAGGCGCAAGAGCAACTCGGAACCGTCTCCTGCGTCATCAACAATGCCTCGCTATTTGACTACGACAGCGCCGCCGACTTGACGCAACATACGCTGGACCGCCATATGCATGTCAATCTGGCCGCCCCGATCTTGCTCGCGCAAGCCCTGTTCGACGCAATTCCCGAAGGCGGACAGGGTGTTGTTGTCAACTTGCTCGACCAGAAGCTGTACAATCTCAATCCCGACTTTTTATCGTACACGCTATCGAAAGCCGCCTTGCACAGCGCAACGACCATGCTGGCGCAGGCGCTGGCGCCGAAAATCCGGGTGGTGGGCGTGGCGCCCGGTTTGACCATGATCAGTCATATTCAATCGGAAGCGCAGTTTCATGCCACGCATGCGATGTCGCCGCTGGGCCAGTCGAGCCAGCCCGACGATGTCGCCGATGCGGTCGTGTTTGCGGCGA
This sequence comes from Oxalobacteraceae bacterium, assembly GCA_021768485.1. GTDB lineage: Bacteria > Pseudomonadota > Gammaproteobacteria > Burkholderiales > Burkholderiaceae_D > JAIZVZ01. The sequence goes on from JAIZVZ010000063.1 coordinate 3,531, forward strand.
CCAATCGGGCCTTGACCGGTTCCACCATCTTGATCGACGCGGGGCAACATATGTTGCCATTGCCGCGCGACTTCAGTTTAATGCAGAGGAATTTATGAGTTTTTACCACCCCAAATTGGAACATTGCCGCCGTATCTTCATTCGCAATTATCGGCTCGATATGGAGATCGGCATTTATCCGCACGAAAAAAACAAATCGCAATACGTTCTCGTCAATATCGAATTCTGGGTGCCGCTGGCCTTGACCACGCCCAAGAACGACAATATCAATGAAATCGTCAATCACGATTTCGTCCGTCCCGGCATCCAGGCCATCATCAGCCGCGGCCACATCAATTTGCAAGAAACGCTGTGCGATGCCATCGTCGCCCTGTGCCTGGCCCACCCGACCGTGGTGGCGGCCCGCGTCTCGACCGAAAAACGCGAAGTCTATCCCGACTGCGAGTGCGCCGGCATCGAAGTGTTCAAGTTCAAGGACGGCGCGGCCTGAACCGCGTGGCCTGAACTGCGCTGCCGGCCACGCCGGCAGGCTACATGAATTTGATCACGTTCTGGCCCGGCAGGCTTGGCGCCTCGTCGGTGTCGAACAGGGTGTCGCCTTCGGGGGCCGCCCCCGCTTCCATCTGAAACGAGGTGAAGTTGAACAGCGAGCGGTCCATCATGTGCGAGGGGACGACGTTTTGCATCGCGGCGATCATGCTTTTGATCCACAATGGCTTGCTCTTTTCCCATTCGTTCAGCATGTCGCGCATGGCCTGACGCTGCAAATTCGGCTGCGACCCGCACAGATTGCACGGGATGATGGGATATTGCATGGCGGCCGCATATTTCTTGATATCGGCTTCGCGGCAATAGGCGAGCGGGCGGATCACGATGTTTTGGCCATCGTCGGCAATCAGTTTCGGCGGCATGGTCTTGATGGTGCCCGCGTAAAACATATTGAGCATGAAAGTATGCAAGATGTCGTCGCGATGATGGCCGAGCGCGATCTTGGTGGCGCCGACTTCCTTGGCGGTCCGGTACAAAATGCCGCGCCGCAGACGCGAGCATAGCGAACACGTGGTTTTTCCCGGTGCCAGCTTATCCTTGACGATGCTATACGTGTCTTGCTCGACGATGCGGTACGGCACGCCGATCTTGTCCAAATAAGTCGGCAAGACGTCTTCGGGAAATCCCGGCTGCTTTTGATCGAGATTAACCGCAATCAACTCGAAATTGATCGGCGCGATGCGCTGCAGATAGCGCAGCGTATCGAGCATGGTATAGCTGTCGGCGCCGCCGGACAGGCAGACCATGACCTTGTCGCCTTCTTCGATCATGTTAAATTCCATGATCGCCTTGCCGGTCTGACGGCGTATGCTTTTTTCCAGAATCTCGAAACGGCGCGAGGTCTCGCCGGCAGGCGCGGCCCAACGCTGGCGCGCGGCCGGCGCGGAGGCCGTATGCGCGGAGGCCGACGCTTCCGGCAAGTCGGCGGCAGCAGAGGCGGCGGCCGACTCATTGGCCAACTGATTGGTCAACTCACTGGTCAACTCACTGGGCGCGAGTGCTTCGGGGGATTTTTTCATGATTTCTCTCGCCCACTTGGGCATTACAGATGGCGACGGCGCGCCGCCGCCATTACCAAAAAGACAATGGCAGCGCGCAAAACAAGGTGGAAATCGACCGCAATCAGGCAGCGCGCGGTCGATTCCCGGCAATCGACCCGCATTTTCTCACGTGCGCCGCAGTAATGCTATTGGCTTGCCAGGCCGAGCGCCTGGCCTGAGGTCTGGCCAGGAAGCTGACCCGGCTCCTGGCCTGGCGCCGCTACCGGCGCATCGGCGACATTGCCGCCCAGGGTTTGATACAGGGTGACCTGGTTGGTGAGGATATTATAACGATTCTGCACCAGCGCGATCTCGGCTTCGCGCCTTGTCTGTTCGGCATCGAGCAAGACTTTCAAGGCGATCGCGCCGCTGGCATAGCGCACCGCTTGCAGTTTTTCGGCGCCGCTGGCCGCCGTCAGCGACAGTTCGAGCCGGCTGGCCTTGGCCTGATACTGGCTGCGCGCCGACAAGGCATTTTCGACATCGGCCATCGCCGCATACAGGGTCTGGCGGAAATTGATGACAGCTTTTTCATAATCGAGCTGCGCCACCTTGTTCGACAGCGTCATTTCGTTCCATTGTAAAAACGGCAATGTCAGGCCGGCGCCCAGCGTCGCCACCGGGTTGCTCAAGACATTGAGCAGGGCCGAACTGCCCGAGCCGAGGCTGCCGGTCAGCGCCAGTTTCGGATAATAGCCGGCCTTGGTGGCATCGCCATCGGCCAGCGTTTCGCGCAAGCGCAATTCGGCGGCGCGCAAATCGGGCCGGCGGCCCAGCAATTCCGCCGGCAGACCGGCCGCCACGTTCGGCAGAGACGATTGCGGCAAGTAGGCCGCGACCGTCAGCGTTTTGCCGGGCGGCGCATTGAGCAAGATCGCGAGCGCATTCCTGGCCTCGACCCGCTGCTCGATCAAATCGGTCAGGTCTGCCTGCTGGCTGGCCAGCGTCTGCAGCGCTTCCCACAGCTCGATCCCCGACACCGCGCCGGCCGTATGCTTGGCATTGATGATGGCCAGCGTGCGGCGCGCATAGGCGATGTTTTGCGTAGCCAGGTCGACGCGCTGGTTCAGGTAAGCGATTTGCCAGTACAGCTTGGCGCTGGTGGCCGTCAGGGCCCACGCGGTGCTGGCCAGGTCTTGTTCGGTGGCTTTGGCTTCCCACTCGGCGCTGTCGTGCACGCTGGCCAGGCGCCCCCACAAATCGGCTTCGTAAGACAGCGTCAGCGTGGCGCTGCTGCTGCGCGTGGCCGTGGCATCGCCATCCTTGATCCGCGCCCGGCTGGCGTCGATGCTGGCCGCCAGCGTCGGCCGCTGCTGGTCGGCGGCCAGGCCGGCCTTCAGCCAGGCGCGCCGCACCAGCAAACCGGCGGCGGCCAGATCGTTATTGTTGCGCAAGACCTCGTCGATCAGACTGTTCAGCGCCGGGTCGTTGAACGATTTCCACCACTGGCCGCTGATGGCGACCGATTCGAGCACGCCGTCGGGCGCCTGCTGCCATTTCACGGGCGTCTCCAGCGCAGGGCGGGCGTATTCGCTATGGCTCAGGCTGGAGCAGCCGGCAAGGGAAGCGGCCAGCAGGCAGGCCAGCGCAGCGGCGCGGATCGGGGTAGGGTGTATTTTCATCATTCTCTGGACAGGGCGACGACAGGATCGAGGGCGGCGGCATTGCGTGCCGGCAGATAGCCGAAGATCACGCCGACCAGCGTCGAACAGGCAAACGCCGCCACGATCGAAGCCAGCGAATAGACCATCGTGAAATTGCCGCTGGCGCTGGAAAACAGCAAGCCGACCAGCAGCGAGAGGCCGACGCCGATGGCGCCGCCGAGCAGGCACACCAGCACCGCTTCGATCAGGAACTGGCGCATGATATCGCCCTGGCGCGCGCCGACCGCCATGCGCACGCCGATTTCCTGGGTGCGCTCGGTGACCGACACCAGCATGATATTCATCACGCCGATGCCGCCGACCACCAGCGAAATGACGGCGATCATCGAAATGAGCAGGGTCATGGTGGCGGTCGTCTTTTCGATCGTCTTGCGGATCGTATCGGTATTGGAGACATAAAAATCCTTGCTGCCATGGCGCATGGTCAGCAGCCGGCCGATGCCCTGCTCGGCGACATCGCTGGCGATCCCGTCCTTCATGCGCACCGTCACCGCCTTCAGATAGGACTGGCCCAGTACGCGGCCCATCGCGGTGGTGTATGGAATCCAGATGTTGAGGCTGTCATTGCTGCCGAAACCGCTTTCCTTATCCTTGGCAATGCCGATCACGCGGCACGGCACGCTGCCGGCCATGATGACGGCGCCGAGCGCTTTGGTGCCATCGGCGAACAATTTTTTGCGCGTGTTCTGGTCGATGACCGCATCCTGCTGCAAATTTCTGACGCTGGCGCTGTCGAACACCATGCCCTCGTCCATTTCCATGCCGCGCACCCGGAAGTATTGTTCGCCGACGCCATTGATGCTGGCATTGGCCGACACGTTGCGATAGCGCACAACCTTGGTCGTGCTCACGCGCGGCGTCACGCTGTCGACATAGGACTGTTGCGCGATCGCTTCGGCATCGGCGGCGCGCAGCGTTTCGACGGCGCCCGACCGCATGTCGCCGAAGTCCTTGCCCGGATAGATGTCGATGGTATTGGTGCCCATCGCACTGATGTCCTTGAGGATTTTTTCGCGCGTGCCCTGGCCCAGCGCCACCACCGACACCACCGAGGCGATGCCGATGATAATGCCGAGCATGGTCAGAAATGTGCGCAGGCGGTGCGCGGCCATCGCCCGCAAGGCCATGCGCGCCGCTTCGCCGAACTGACCCGAGCCATCGCACCAGCGACGCCAGGAGCTGCGCGCGGCAGCCGGCGGCACCAGCAAGGCCGGCACGGCTGGCGCCGACAAAGAAGAAGAGGACACGCCGTGCGTGGCGTCATAATCGGGGTTGAGGCGGTCGGCGATGATTTCGCCGTCGGCAATTTCAATGATGCGCCGCGCATGCCGGGCCACCTGCATATCGTGCGTGACGATGATGATGGTATGGCCCTCGGCATTGAGCTCCTTGAGGATGGCGATCACGGCCTGACCGCTCTTGCTGTCGAGCGCGCCGGTCGGTTCGTCGGCGAAAATGACTTCGCCATCGTTCATCAGGGCCCGCGCAATACTGACCCGCTGTTGCTGGCCGCCCGACAACTGGCCGGGACAGTGATGGCCGCGCTCGCTCAAGCCCAGCTTTTCGAGCAAAAACTGGGCGCGCGCCTGCCGCTCTTGGGCCGACTTGCCGGCATAAATTGAGGGGATCTCGACATTGCCGAGGGCGTCGAGATCGGCCAGCAAGTGATAACGCTGGAAGACAAAGCCAAAGTGTTCACGCCGCAGCTTGGCCAATTCATCGGGTTCCAGCGCTCCGGTCTCGCGGCCGCGCATGCGGTAACTGCCCTGGCTCGGACGGTCGAGGCAGCCCAGAATATTCATCAGCGTCGATTTGCCCGAACCGGAGGCACCGACGATGGCCACCATTTCGCCGGCGCCAATCGTCAGGCTGACATCCTTGACCACCGCAATTTCCTCGTCGCCCGAGGGATAGCGGCGCCAGACGCCTTGCAATTCGAGCAAAGGCGTGGCCATCACATCATCCCCGGCGGCGGACCGGGACGGTTGTTGGTGGAGCTGACCGCGGTGCTGGCATTGGCTTCGCCGACAATCACTTGCTCGCCCTGGCGCAGGCCGTCGAGCACCTGGGCGTTGACGCGATTATTCAGGCCGATCCGCACATAGCGCGTCGCCACGCTCTGATCGGGCAGCACGACGCGCAGCTTGTAGCGGCCGTCGGGACCCGGCTTGTCGAGCGCCGAGCTCGGGATCATCAATGCCTTCCTGGCTTCGCCGAGCACGATATGCACTTCGGTAGTCATCGAAATACGCAGCTTGCCTTCGGCATTTGGCACATCGAGCAAGCCGTTGTAATACACGGCGGTGCTCGAGCTGCTGGTGCTGGTAGTGGTGGTACTGCTGGTGGTGTCGGTCGAAATCGAGGTCGGCGCCGGCTCGACCGAGCGCAGCGTGGTCTTGTAGGGCCGGTCCGGTTCGCCGAGAATCGTGAAATAGACGCGCTGGCCCGGTTTGACGCGGGTGACGTCGGCCTCGGAAATTTCAGCCTTGACGGTCACGGTATCGAGCCGGGCGACCTTGATGATGGTCGGCGCCGACTGGCTGGCATTGACGGTCTGCCCTTCCTTGGTGACGATGGCCACCACCTTGCCGCTCAAGGGCGAGGTGATCTTGGTGTAGGCCAGATTGAGTTTGGCGGTATCGACCGCGATCGCCGCCTGCCGGATGCGCGCATCGAGCTCGGCCAGGCTGGCATGGGCGCTCTTCAGGCTGGCGTCGGCGCTCTCGACATCGCTGTGCGAGGTGGCGTCCTGCGCCAGCAGGGTTTTCTGCCTGGTATAGGCCAGGTCGAGCTGCACCAGCGAAGCTTGCGCGGCCTGCTTTTGCGCCTTCATGTCGAGCAGATTGGCTTCGGCCGTATGCAAGGCATTTTGCTGCGTGAGCGAATCGATCTCGGCGACCAGTTGTCCCTGCACGACATCGTCGCCGAGCTTGACCTTGAGCGACTTCAGCTGACCGGAAACCTGGGCGCCGACACTAACCTGCTGCAAAGCCTCGATGGCGCCGGTGGCCAGCACCGTGTCCTCGATATCGCCGATGCTGGCCGGCGAGGTCAAATAATGGGACACCGGTTTGGCCGGCATGAAGTACAGCACGGCAGCCAATACCACCACGGCGCCGGCGCCGCCGGTCAGCGCCAGCCGTCGATGGCGGCGCAGCAGGACGATCAATTTTTGCATATGCATTTCACGGATAGACGAATGCGGCCGACTGTACGCGCCAAATCTGGAGGAAATATGGAGGGACGGTAATATTTTGTTTCATCTTGCCAGCGCCGGCGCGCCTGCCTATACTTGGGGCACGCTGCTGTGTCCTCAATGCCGGGACCACTCTTCCGGGGCCTTGCTATGCGGCCCCATACTTTTGACCCGCCGTCCTTTTCCATGAGCCTTTCTTGAAGCTGCCGATTGCCCTGCGCCTGTTTTTCGCGGTCTTGCTGACGGCCTGCCTGGTGGCCGCCAGCGGCTTGTCGATGCTGCGCGTCGGCGTCGAGCGCAGCTTCGGGCGCTATGTGACCGAGATCGAGCTGGGCCGGCTCAGTCTGCTGGCCTCGCAGCTCGAAGGCGTATACGGGCAGCACGGCGCCTGGCCGGCCTTGAGCGCTGCCGAACGGCCCGGCTGGCTCGGCGCGCAATTTGCGCGGCTGCGCGATACGCAGCTCGGCGCGCTGGCGACGGCCGGTCTGCTGACGCCCGACGGCAAGCCCATGCCGCCGCCGCCCGTTCCGCACGGCACAGCCCTGCCGTGGCCGCCGCCCGACCGCCTGGCCCTGTATAGCCGGATCGGGCTGCTCGACGCCGACGGCCGCTTGCTGTCGGGCCTGCAGGCACCGGACGACAGCCCGCGCCGCCAGCTATCGCGCAATGGCGTCGCCATCGGCTATCTGACGCTGGCCATGGCGGCCGATCCGTCGGATGCGCTGGTGCGCACCTTTATTGCCGACCAGAGCAAGCAGCTGACTTTCATCGGCCTCTCCTGCCTGCTCCTCAGTGCGCTGGCCGCCGGTTTGCTGGCGATGCATTTCCGCCGCCCTATCGTCAAACTGGTGGCCGCCGCGCGCACGCTGACGGCCGGCCATTTCGACGCCCGGGTCGATATCGAGCGCAGCGACGAGCTCGGCATGCTGGCCAGGAGCTTCAATCTTCTGGCGCGCATGCTCGAGCAGCATGAAAGCAGCCGCCGGCAATGGGTGGCCGACACTTCGCATGAATTGCGCACCCCGCTGGCCGTGCTGCGGGCCCAGGTCGAAGCCTTGCAGGACGGCGTGCGCCAGCCGAGCCAGGAGCAATTTGCGGCAATGCACAGCCAGGTGCAGTCCCTGTCGCGCCTGATCGACGAACTGTACGAACTGGCGCGCGCCGATATCGGCCAGCTCGACTATCACATGGCCGAGATCGATCCGTGGCCGGTGGTGGCGGAACAGGTCGAGAGTTTTCGCGACCGCTTGCAGGCCGCCGGCCTGCGCCTGCAGGTGCAGCCGACGCCTGCCGCCTTCCTGCTGCGCGCCGATGCCGATCGCCTGCGCCAGATCGTCGCCAATCTGCTCGAAAACGCCCTGCGCTACACCGACAGCGGCGGTTGCATCGGCGTGCGCACGCAATGCGGCAGGCAGTACTGGACGCTGGTGATCGAAGACAGTGCGCCATCGGTGCCGCCGGCGGCGCTGGGCCGCCTGGGCGAACGCTTTTTCCGGGTCGAGGCCTCGCGCAGCCGGGCCTATGGCGGCAGCGGCCTCGGCCTGGCGCTATGCCAGCGGATCGCGCAGGCGCACCGCGGCGGCGTGCGCTTTGCGCCCTCGCCCCTGGGCGGGCTGCAGGTCAGTGTCGATATCGGCGTCAGTCTCGGCGGCGATGCAAGAAGCCAGGCCAGCACCGATATCGGCGCCGGACGGGCACGGAGCACAGGCGCATGAGCGCGCACCTGTTCGTGATCGAGGACGAACCGGCGCTGGCGGCGCTGATCGTCGATTATGCGCATGCGGCCGGCTTTACGGCCGCGCATTTTTCCGATGGCGCCGAAGCGCTCGCGGCCATTCGCCGCAATGAAGCCGGGCAGGCGCCCGACCTGCTCATTCTCGACCTGATGCTGCCGGGCCTGGATGGCTTGACGCTGTGCCGCAGCGTGCGCCAGTTTTCCGAGCTGCCCATCATCATGGTAACGGCGCGCGTCGAAGAGGTCGACCGCCTGATCGGACTCGAGAGCGGCGCCGACGATTATCTGTGCAAGCCATTCAGTCCGCGCGAACTGATGGCGCGCGTGCGCGTCATCTTGCGGCGCAGCGCGGCCCGGCGAGCCGAGCCGAAAAGCGCTTGGCAAGTCGATGCCGAGGCTCAAAAGATTTTTTTGCACGGTCAAGTGCTCGATCTGACGCCCACCGAGTTCCGCTTGCTGGCGACGCTGCTCGAACGCCCCGGCAAGGTCTTTGCGCGCGGCTATCTGCTCGATGCCGCGCTGCCGGACGGTCTGGATGTCAGCGATCGCAGCATCGACAGCCACATCAAGAATTTGCGCCGCAAACTGCTGCGCGTGCTGCCCAGCGCCGACCCGATCCAGTCGGTGTATGGCGTCGGCTATCGCTTCGATGCCTGAGGCTCGGCACCGGCCGAAAAGCGGCGGCCTTCGCGGCTGACCGGCATCGCGCTCAGGCCAGCGCCGGGTGCTCGCAATTGATCATCCACGGCGTGCCGAAGCGGTCGTTGAGCATGCCGAAACGGGCGGCCCAAAAAGTCGGCTGCAAGGCCATCTTGACCGTGCCGCCGTCACTCAAATCCTTGAACAGGCGCTCGGCATGGGCCACATCGTTAATGCTCAGCGATAGGGAAAAACCCTGCATGCCGCCATACGGCTGATCGGGCATCGTGTCCGACCCCATCAGGACCTGACCGTTGACCTCCATCGTCACGTGCATGATTCTGTTATGAAATTGCGCCGCGATCTGGCCGGCATCGGGCGTATCGCCAAAACGGTGCAAATCGCAAATCTTGGCGTCAAACACCTTTTCATAAAACTGAAAGGCGGCTTCGCAATGACCGTCGAAAGTCAGGTAGGGGTGCATATTCATGGCGCTTCCTTCCACGTCAGAGGCCGCCACCGAAGACGGCAGCGAACGACGACGAGGCATTGTCGCGCAGCGATTTGCCGTGGTCAAGGCTTGTGCGCGAGCAGCCAGTCGCGCACGGCGTCGAGCGCGGCCGGGTGGCCGTCGTCGTCGCTGAATTCGACCGTGCGGACGCCATCGGCGTTCCAGGCGCTGAGCCGGTAGGTATAGGCATCGGGATGGGCGTGTCCCGAAAAGCGGGCCGGCAAAGTGGAAAAGTTACTCGTTTGCAGCAATTGCAGTAGAGCATCTCGGTCGGTTGCCGCCAGGCTATCGAGCGTCAGCGCGATGTGCGGCTTAAAAGTTGGCAACTGACCGCCCGAACGCGTCAACTCGATGCGGCGCCAGTCAGAGCCCGGCGAATTTTGTGGAGACATAAGACATCCAGACAAAAGCAACAATACAGACAGCCGCAACATAAACGGCCACAACATAAACAGCCGCGATGGCCGCCCTGCCAGGCAGGGCGACGCCGATCGCTGGCGCGCACGACAGGCACAGAGCACGATCGCCGATGCCTGCTTATGAGCGCGCTACAAGCCGACCGCCTTCCAGGCCTCGTCGACGGCCTTGGCGGCATTGCCGGGATAATGTTTGGCGACATCGCGGCTGGCGGCGGCAGCATCGGCAAAGACCGAGTTCGCGTGCAGGCGCGTGGTCAGGGTCTCGTACCAGATCTTGCCGGCCACCTCCCACGAATGGCCGCCGAGCTTGCTCGCCACCAGATAGAAGGCATGATTGGGAATGCCGGAATTGATGTGCACGCCGCCATTGTCGTCGCTGCCGTGATAATAATCTTTCATGTGCGCCGGTTGCGGGTCCTTGCCGAGCTCGGGGTCGTCGTAAGCGGTGCCGGGCGCCTTCATCGAGCGCAGGGCGGCGCGATTGGTGCCGGCCTTGGGGATCAGCAGACCGGCGCCGATCAGCCAGTCGGCCTGCTCGGCGCTTTGCTTGAGATGATATTGCTTGATGATGCTGCCAAAGACATCCGACATCGACTCGTTCAGGGCGCCAGACTGATCCTGGTATTCGAGCTGGGCGCTGTATTGCGTCACGCCGTGCGTCAGTTCGTGGCCGATGACGTCGAGGCATTTGGTGAAGCGGTCGAACAGCACGCCGTCGCCATCGCCATAAACCATTTGCCGGCCATTCCAGAATGCATTGTCGTAACCATGGCTGTAATGCACTGTCGAGTCCAGGCGCATGCCGTGATTGTCGATCGAGAGCCGGTTCAAGACGTCCTTGTAAAAATCGTAGGTGGCACCGCTGCCGTCGTAGGCCTCGTTACAGGCCAGGTCCGGCCCCGCCGCCTGGCCTTCGGTGCGCTCGACCACGCCCGGCAGGCGCGTCTTTTCGCGGGCATTATAAATCGTGCGCTGGCGTGTCGGCGTGCCCAGTCCGGCCGAGGCCAGTTGCGCAAAGCCCTCGCGCATGCCGCGCAACTGCGCCGCCAGTTGCAGGCTGCGCACGGCATTCTTGCGCATTTGCGCATCGCTGGCATTGGCGGCAAGATGCTCGAGTATGTGCGGCGGAATGATGAAGCACAGCGCAGCGGCCGGGTGAGAGGAATGCGTGCACATGGTCGGTCCTTTCATGACGCGTGACGGAGAAAGCGAACTGATAAATACGCAGCAAGCGTGTCGCGGGCGCGCAGGGCGAGACCACTATCGTATGCCGCGACTTCCGTCTCTCATTGCGCGGTATCAAACAAAACAGCGCGCACCACCGGCGCCGGCTTGCTCAAGGATGTGCAATCGTCAATCAAGTCTTGCATGCGCTGCACGGCATGGGCTTTTTGCGCGGCCGTCGTCAGTTTGACAATGCTGACTGTCATCTGGGCCGTCGCCATCGAATAAGCGTCGTAAATTGCCTTTTGCCGGGCATCGGCCGGACCGTCGAGCTGCGCCCGCGCGTACTGGCGCAGACGCGCCACGACGAGCTCGCGCGCCGGCTTGTCGCGCCGGATCGTTTCCAGCATGGCCAGCATGGCTTGCTGGTGGGCGATACGCTGCTCCAGCCACCACTGCTGGGTAGGCGGTCGGGCATCCGAGGCCGCGCGGATCTGCTTTTGCTGCTCGCGGCTGAAGCTGCCAAACCAGAACTCGGCCTGCTCCAGGACATGCTCATAGACTGCCTGCTGGCGCTGGCGGGCCTCGCCGCGCAAATATTTTTTGCGGTAGTCGGCATTTTTGTCGTCGAATTTATGGGCCAGATGCTGCAGTTGCCGCTCCTGCAGCGACAGCGCGAGGTCGGCCAGCATCGGCAATGCGCGCTCGAGCAAGGGATCGGCGCTGCGCCTGATCAGTTCGAGGTCGGCCAGCACCACGGCGGCGTCGATCGGACTGCTCGCCTGGCTGCCCAGTTGCTGCTGCGCCAGGCGCAGCAGGCGCGCGTAATCGGGCAGCTGGCTCTGGCGGTGCCAGGCCAGCAAGGCATCGATGTCGTCGCGCAGCCACGGCTTTTGTTCGCGGCCGATATCGATATAGGAATCGAGCCACCAATAGGCGATCGTGCCGCCGTGATCGTAGCCGATCTTGATCGCATTACAGCTGGCCAAAAGGCATAGCAGCGGCAGCATGAGTAAACACATTGTTGTCCGGCACCATATCCGGAGCGGGTTCGGCGTGTTAAAATTTTTCATCTTACCTACACAGCAATGGCCATCATGAATGTAGTCATCCTCGCCGCCGGCATGGGCAAACGCATGCAGTCGAATCTGCCGAAAGTCTTGCACCGTCTCGCAGGCAAGCCCTTATTGATGCATGTAATCGATACCGCGCGCAGCTTGCAGCCATCCCGATTATGCGTGATTTTCGGCCATGGCGGGGATGCGGTGCCGAAATTGATCGCCAGCTTGCCGAACGCGCCCGCGGCGCCTGCCATCGCCACCGTGTTGCAGGAACCGCAACTCGGCACCGGCCACGCCGTCCAGCAAGCGCTGCCCTTTCTCGACGATGGCGTGCCGACCCTGATCCTGTATGGCGACGTGCCGCTGACCCGGCCCGCCACGCTGGCGCGCCTGCTGGCCGCCGCCGGTCCCGACAAACTGGCGATCCTGACGATGGATGTGGCGCAACCGCACGGCCTGGGCCGCATCGTGCGCGAGAACGGCGCCATTTGCCGCATCGTCGAACAAAAAGATGCCAGCGCCGCCGAAGCGGCCATCCACGAAATCAATAGCGGCATTCTGGTGGTACCGACCGTCAAGCTGAAACAATGGCTGGCGGCCATTTCCAACGACAATGCCCAGCACGAATACTATTTGACCGACATCGTCGCCCTCGCCGTTGCCGATGGCGTGCCGGTGGTATCGGCGCAGCCGGACAGCGAAGCCGAGATTTTGGGCGTCAACAGCAAGGTGCAGCTGGCCGAACTCGAACGCATCCACCAGCGCGCCATCGCCGAGGCGCTGCTCGAACAGGGCGTCACCCTGCTCGACCCGGCCCGCCTCGACGTGCGCGGCAGCCTCACCTGCGGGCGCGACGTCAGCATCGATGTCGGCTGCATTTTCGAAGGCAAGGTCGAACTGGCCGACGGCGTCGCGGTCGGCGCCCACTGCGTGATCAGCAATGCGACAATCGGTGCCGGCGCCCAGATCCGGCCGTTTTGCCATATCGACGAGGCGCGGGTAGGGCCGGCCTCGATGATCGGCCCGTATGCGCGGCTGCGGCCGGGCACCGAGCTCGGCGAGGACGTCCACATCGGCAATTTCGTCGAGGTCAAGAACAGCCGCATCGATGCCCACAGCAAGGCCAACCACCTGACCTATGTCGGCGATTCGACGGTCGGCACCCGCGTCAACATCGGCGCCGGCACGATTACCTGCAATTACGATGGCGTCAACAAACTGCGCACGGTGATCGAAGACGATGTCTTCATCGGCAGCGACAGCCAGCTGATCGCCCCGGTCACGGTTGGCAAGGGCGCCACGCTGGCCGCCGGCACCACGCTCACGCGCGACGCGCCGGCCGGCAAGCTGACCGTGTCGCGCCCGCGGCAAGTGACGATCGAAGGCTGGCAGCGGCCGCTCAAGAAGAGCTGATCCAGGAACCACGCGCCTGTCCCGTACCAGCCGGGCCGGCATGCGCGCCGCTCAGTCCTCGGCACAGCCCAGGCGGGACGGAAAACAGTCGACGAGCCAGTCGATGAAGACGCGCAGGCGATGCGTGACATGGCGGTTGTGCGGGTAGACGATGTGGAATGGATAGGCCGGCGGGCGCCATGGCTTGAGAATTTCCACCAGCACGCCATCCCTGAGCGCCGCCGCGGCCGCATATCTGAAGGTCTGGATGATGCCGAGCCCGGCCACGCCGGCGGCCAGATGGGCATTGCTCTCGTTGACCCCGAGCCGCTGCTCGACCTTGATCTCGATTTTTTCTCCATGCTGCTCAAAGCGAAACGGCATTGCCCGGCCGTTTTGCGCCGACACATAGCTGATCAGCCGGTGGCCGTTTTTAAGCTCGTCCGGATACGCCGGAATGCCAAACAACTTTAAATACGCCGGCGTGGCGCAGGTGACCATGCCGGCCTGGCCGAGATGGCGCGCCACCAGAGAAGAATTGTCGAGCGGCCCGCCGCGGATCACGCAATCGACGCTATCGCTGATCAAATCGACCGCGCGGTCCGACACGCCAAGATCGAGCCGGATGTCCGGATAGCGCGCAATGAAATCGGGCAGCGCCGGAATCAGCACATCGCGCGCGGTCGAGCCGCCGACATCGACGCGCAGCGCGCCGCGCGGCTTGCTGCGGGCGCTATTGAACGAGGTATCGATATCTTCGAGGTCGCGCACGATGCGCAGCGTCTTGTCGTAATAATCGCGCCCTTCCGGCGTGACCGTAACCCGCCGCGTCGTACGCTGAAGCAAGCGGATGCCCAGATAGGCTTCCAGTTCCTGCACCAGCTTGCTCAGCGTCGCATTGGGCATGTTCAGCGAGTCCGCCGCCCGCGTGAAATTTCCCGCCTCCACCACGCGCGCAAACGCCCGTATCGCCAATAACTGATCCATCCGCTTCCTTTCAGCTCAGATTATCCACATACATGGATAGTCATTTTCATTTTACATACTTTTTCTATAAAGCGCGGACCGCTACAGTACCTCCATGCCTGACGCAGACAGCACTGCCGGCCACGGCGGGCAACGCGGGCAAATCCAGTCCCCCTCAATCACATGCAAAGGAATCAATGATGAACAAGCAATTAGACGGAAAAATCGCCCTCGTCACCGGCGGCAGCAGCGGCATCGGTCTGGCCACGGCGCAGGAACTGGCCGCCCAGGGCGCGCAGGTCTTCATCACCGGGCGGCGCCCGGCCGAACTCGAGGCCGCCGTCGCCGCGATCGGTCACGGCGCCACCGCGATCCGCGCCGACGCCTCCGTGCTGGCCGACCTCGACGCCGTCTACGCCCAGATCGCCAGGACGGCCGGCCGCCTGGACATCCTGTTTGCCAATGCCGGCGGCGGCGACATGGCGCCGCTCGGCTCGATCACCGAAGAGCATTTCGATCGCATCTTTGCGACCAATGTCCGCGGAACGCTGTTCACGGTGCAAAAAGCGCTGCCGCTGCTGACCGATGGCGCAGCCGTGATCCTGACGGCCTCGACCGTCTCGGTGCAGGGCACGCCCAACTTCAGCGTCTACAGCGCCAGCAAGGCCGCGGTGCGCAATTTCGCGCGCTCGTGGGCGCTCGACCTCAAGGAGCGCGCCATCCGCGTCAACGTGGTCAGCCCCGGCCCGATCCGCACGCCCGGTCTGGGCGGCCTGGTGTCCGATGAAAACCGCCAGGGCCTGTTCGATTTCCTGGCCTCGCAGGTACCGTTGGGGCGGCTCGGCGAACCGCTGGAAATCGGCAAGGCGGTCGCCTTCCTGGCCTCCGATGCGGCCAGCTTCATCAACGGCATCGAGTTATTTGTCGATGGCGGCATGGCCCAGGTCTGACCGCGGCAGATTATTCGATTCACATGGCGCCGCCCCGCAGCGGCGCCGCCTTCCCCCTTACTTATGAAACTACTTATTCAATCCGGGCTGTTTTTGCTGGCACTGCTGGCACTGCCGACGGCCCACTCACAGGAGTTGAAAATCATGGATACCACCCAGCAAGACCTGGCGCTCGTGCAACAACTGATAACCCGGCATTTTGAAATCTGGAACGATCCCGATCCGGCGCACTGGCCTGCCAAGTTTCCCCAAGTCTATACACCCGATGTCATCGTGGCCGACTATGACGGCATTGCAACCGGCTATGCGGATGCGGCGCGCCTGATCGGAAAGGTACAGGCGGGCCACCGCGGCTTCACCTTCACACCCGATGCCGTGAGCTGGAACCATGGTCTCGGTCGCGTCACCTGGGGCTACGGCCCGCAACAGCAAGCGCATCTGATCCGCGGCGAAGACATTTTCACGATACGCGATGGACGGCTCTCGAGCCTGCGCGTTTTTATCAACAAAAATGACAAGTGAAAGGAAACACATCATGAAATTCATTACAGCCCTGCTCGCAGCCATCACCATCGGCATGAGCGGCGCGGCCGGGGCACAAGGCATAGCCATCGCCGGCATCGATCATGTCGGCATCAATGTGCCGGACCTGAAGCAGGCCGAGGATTTTTTCTCCGCCACGTTCGGCTGCGCGCCGCTGACCCATATCGGCCCGTTCAAGCTCGCCAGTTCGCGGTCCCGGGACCGGCGCAGCCTGGTCGCGGCGCGGGCCGACAGCGTGTCGCTCGCCATGCTGCGCTGCGCGAGCGGCGCCAACATCGAGTTATTCGAATACAAGAACTCGCAAGGCAGCACCTTGATGCCCGCTGACGAAGACATCGGCGCCTCCCACATCGCGTTCTATACCGATGACGTCAGGGCCGGTGCGGCCTATCTCAAATCGATCGGCATCACGCTGCTCGGCGAACCGCTCACCATGCCGGACGGCGACACGGAAGGCGAAACCTGGGTTCACTTCCTGTCGCCGTGGGGCGCCGAACTCGAACTGGTTGGCTACCCCAACGGCAAGGGATACGAAAAGACGGCCAGCCGCAAGTTGTGGCATCCCAAGCATCCCGGCAATTGAGCTAGGGCCGGCACCGCGCACGCAGGCGGACAGGAAAAGCCGATTTGATTGTAGAATCGAGCCACCAGGCCGCGTGGGCCCGGCGCGGTCTGGCCGCCCTGCGGCGGCTGCCGTCTTGCACCGCCCGCCAGAGGGCGGCGCACGGCGCAGTTTTGGCGAGCCATGCCAGCGGGCCAAGCTATCGACTGAAATCGAGGAAAAAATGCACGTACTTAACGACCTCTCGCCTCTCCTGATCCCCCTCATGGCTCTGCTGATTCCAATTGTCTGGATTATTGCCGGGGCAGCCTTGAAAATCACGCGCTTGAATCTGTTGCATGAAACGGTGCGGCACTTGAGCAGCAATGGGCAACCGATTCCACCAGAACTGCTAAGCAAGATCGTCGATACCAAGTCGCCCTGAACCGCGCCAGTCAAGCCAGTCAAGCCAGCCAGGACAAAGACCGGCAAGGACGCGGCGTGCCCGTCACACCGCGATCCGCGTTTCGAACTTGCTGCGAAATGTCGAAAAGAAGGCGCGCACATTGCGCACATTGGCTTGCGCGCCGAACAGGCGGTGCGCGACCGCATGGTAGGCGGCCATGTCGGCCACCTGCAGAATCAGCACGAAATCAAAGCTCGAAGTGACGCGATAGCACTGCAGCACGGCCGCTTCCTGCGCCGCCTGCGCCTCGAACCGCGCCAGATACTCAAACGCCTGCTGGTCGAGCGTCACTTCGACGATCGCCGTCAGGCCGGCGCCGACCTTGTCCGGGGCGACGATGGCCACCTGCTTTTCAATCACGCCACGCTCGATCAGACGCTTGACCCGACGCAAGCAGGTCGCCGGCGAAATATGAACTTGCATTGCCAGCTCGGCATTGTTTTGTGAGGCATCAAGCTGTAGCGCATTCAAAATGCGACGATCGAGCGCGTCCAGTTCCTCCAGCTTGTCCGTTTCTGCTTGTTCCAACATGATGAACCCACTTTGAATGGCTGATAATTTCATATATTAGAACATAACGATCAAATATTTCACAATAAAATAATGATGAAATATTCATTCATTTATAAATAAAAAATGATCGCTCATTTCATATCGAATACTCTAGCATTCTTACATCCTCTTCCCTTTTTGAAAGAACAGCCCTATGTGCGGCATCGTCGGCGCCGTCGCCCAACGCGACATCACTCCCATCCTGCTTGAAGGCTTGAAACGGCTCGAATACCGCGGCTACGATTCCTGCGGTGTGGCCCTGCATACCGACGGCCACTTGCGCCGCGCGCGCAGCACGCACCGCGTGGCCGACCTCGAGCAGCAAATCGCTGCCGGCCACCTCGGCGGCTTCACCGGCATCGCCCACACGCGCTGGGCCACGCACGGCGCGCCGCTGTCGCACAATGCGCATCCGCATTTCTCGCCCAATAACGACAGCGACGATGCCCGCATCGCCCTGGTGCATAACGGCATCGTCGAAAACCATGACGAGTTGCGCGCCGAGCTGAGCGCGCTCGGCTATGTCTTCCAGAGCCAGACCGATACCGAAGTGATCGCCCACCTGATCGACAACATGTATAACGGCGACCTGTTCGACACCGTGCAGCGCGCCGTCAAGCGCCTGACCGGCGCCTATGCGATCGCCGTCTTTTGCCGCGACGAGCCGCACCGCGTGGTCGGTGCGCGCCAGGGCTCGCCTCTGATCGTCGGCATCGGCAAGGGCGAAAACTTCCTCGCCTCCGACGCCATGGCGCTGGCCGGCACCACCGACCAGATCATCTATCTCGAAGAAGGCGACGTGGTCGACCTGCAATTGCAGCGCTGCTGGATCGTCGATGCGCGCGGCAAAGCGGTCGAGCGCGAAGTCAAGACAGTTCATGCGCATAGCGGCGCGACCGAGCTGGGCCCGTATCGCCACTACATGCAAAAAGAGATTTTCGAACAACCGCGCGCAATTGCCGACACGCTGCAAGACGTCACCGCCATCATGCCGGAACTATTCGGCGACAAGGCCTTCGGCATCTTCAAGCAGATCGACTCGGTCCTGATCCTGGCCTGCGGCACCAGCTATTATGCCGGCCTGACCGCCAAATACTGGATCGAAGCGGTGGCCAAGATTCCCGTCAACGTCGAGATCGCCAGCGAATACCGCTACCGCGACAGCGTGCCCAATCCGCATTCGCTGGTGGTGACGATTTCGCAAAGCGGCGAAACGGCCGACACGCTGGCCGCGCTGAAACACGCGCGCAGCCTCGGCATGGCCCACACGCTTACCATCTGCAACGTCGCCAGCAGCGCCATGGTGCGCGAATGCGAACTGGCCTACATCACGCGCGCCGGGGTCGAAGTCGGGGTCGCCTCGACCAAGGCCTTCAGCACGCAGCTGGTGGCGCTATTCCTGTTGACGCTGACGCTGGCGCAGGTCAAGGGCCGCCTGTCGGAGGCCGACGAAAGCGCGCACCTGAAAGCGATGCGCCATCTGCCGGTCGCGATTGCCGCCGTGCTGGCGCTCGAGCCGCAAATCATCGCCTGGGCCGACGACTTCGCGCGCCGCGAAAACGCGCTGTTCTTAGGACGCGGCATGCACTACCCGATCGCGCTCGAAGGCGCCTTAAAGCTCAAGGAAATCTCTTACATCCACGCCGAAGCCTATCCGGCCGGCGAACTCAAGCACGGCCCGCTGGCTTTGGTGACCGAGCAGATGCCGGTGGTGACGATTGCGCCGAACGACGCCCTGATCGAAAAGCTGAAATCGAACATGCAGGAAGTGCGCGCGCGCGGCGGCCAGTTATACGTATTTGCCGACGTCGACTCGCGCATCGGCTCGAGCGAAGGCGTGCATGTGATCCGCCTGCCCGAGCATTACGGCTTGCTGTCGCCGATTCTGCATGTGGTGTCCTTGCAGCTGCTGGCGTATCACACGGCGCTGGCGCGCGGGACGGATGTTGATAAGCCGAGGAATTTGGCGAAGTCGGTGACGGTGGAGTGAA
>JAIZVZ010000140.1 GCA_021768485.1 Oxalobacteraceae bacterium
CGATGCCATTCTCGCAAGCGCGCGTTATCCCCGGGAAAATAGAATGGCATCGGCGGAGCGGCCAATTCCACCGCTATATCGATGCAAGGAATTGTCTGCACTTGAACCATGGATAAGGACGGAACTGGTCCGGCAGGCAAGTAACGCGCTCAACCGCAATCCTCTGTTTATCCTTGCCGCGCTGGTCTGGCTGTTGATTTTTGTCCTTTTTTTTATATATGGCTCAGAAGGAATGCATGCATCAAAATATGCCGCGCCGATCGTTATCGTTGCCTGGCTGCTGCCATTGATGATCCGGGGATTGTTGGTCCGACGTTCTATTCGGCAGGTTGCAAGCATGCTTGGTGCTGCAGCAGTGGAATGAGCGATGTGCCATGACGGTGCTTGGTGTGTGTACGCGCAAAAACTTGTCTGCGCCAGAGTATAAGATGAGCATATCCAACTTTTCGGCGCGTATCTTCAGCATCTTTCCTGGCCCAGACAGTTCCAGGCGCGGTAGATGTCGGCCACTTCATGCTTTGCGGAAGCGGTCGAGCTTAAGCTGCGCGGGCACGAAAATCGAGGCAAAATCGGCGCATAATTGAAATATAAGCGAAGCATAGACTGGGTGGCGCGCCGGATCTGATCGGCGCCTCGCCGCTGCGGTCGCGCTGGCTGGTGCCAGCTAGAAATGATGTGAATTGTCTGTATTTTTATCGAATCGAATGCTGTCAAAGCACGACTGCCGAAGTGCAGCGAGCACAGTTTGTATCTCATAAAAAACACAAGGAGCACACATGAATAAAGTCTATCCCGACGCCGCCAGCGCCTTGGCCGGCATTGTCAAAGACGGCCAGACCATTGCCGTCGGCGGGTTCGGTCTGTGCGGCATTCCCGAAGCCCTGATCACGGCCTTGCGCGACTCCGGCGTCAAGGATTTGACCGTCATTTCAAATAATGCCGGGGTCGACGATTTCGGCCTGGGCCTGTTGCTGGCTACGCGGCAAATCAAGAAAATGATTTCTTCCTATGTCGGCGAAAACAAGGAGTTTGCGCGCCAGTATCTGGCCGGTGAACTCGAGATCGAATTTACGCCGCAGGGCACGCTGGCCGAAAAGCTGCGCGCCGGTGGCGCCGGCATCCCGGCTTTCTATACCAGGACCGGGGTCGGCACCATTGTTGCCGAAGGCAAGGAAATCAAGGAATTCGACGGCGAACAATATGTTCTCGAGCGCTCGCTGGTGGCCGACGTGGCCCTGGTCAAGGCTTTCAAGGCCGACAAGGCCGGCAATCTGATCTTCCATAAAACGGCGCGCAATTTCAATCCGAACGCGGCGATGTCGGGCAAGCTGACCGTTGTTGAGGTTGAACAACTTGTCGAGGTCGGCGAGATCGAGCCCGATAGCGTGCATCTGGCCGGCATTTACGTGCATCGCATCGTCCTCAATGCCAGCCCGGAAAAGCGGATCGAGCAGCGCACTGTTCGCAGCAAATAAACCCCAATCAGTGGAGATCATGATGGCTTGGACACGAGATCAAATGGCTGCGCGGGCGGCCCAGGAATTGCAGGACGGCTTTTATGTGAACCTCGGCATCGGCTTGCCGACGCTGGTGGCCAATTTTGTCCCCGGCAATATCGAAGTGTCGCTGCAATCGGAAAACGGCTTGCTCGGCATCGGCCCGTTTCCGCTCGATTCCGAGGTCGATCCCGATGTAATTAATGCTGGTAAACAAACTGTTACCGAAATGCCGGGTTCGGCGTATTTCAATTCGGCCGATTCGTTTGCCATGATTCGAGGCGGAAAAATCAATCTGGCCATTCTCGGCGCCATGCAAGTGTCGGAACACGGCGATCTGGCCAACTGGATGATTCCGGGGAAAATGGTCAAGGGCATGGGCGGCGCCATGGATCTGGTCGCCGGGGTCAAGCGCGTGGTCGTGTTGATGGAGCATCTGGCAACGGCCAAGGATGGCACGACTTCGCACAAGATTTTGCCGAAATGCGATTTGCCGTTGACCGGTGTCGGCGTGGTCGACCGCATCATCACCGACCTTGGCGTGATCGATGTCACGCCGGCCGGCCTGAAGTTGATCGAGCTGGCGCCGGGCGTTTCGGTGGACACGATCGTCAAGGCCAGCGGCGCGCCGCTCGATGTCAGCGCCGTCGTTTGAGTTTGAAATCTGGCGGCCAGCGTGCCGCCGCCCCCTGGCGCAGCGCCGGCGCGGCGCGCCAGGCCTTTTACGAGCGCATTTTTACATTTGCAAGGTAGCCGGCGCAGGCCCTTGGCGACGAATTTTTAAGCCGGTGCCGGGTCAAGAGGGCAGATAGACAGTAGAATTACCCTTTGTTGATATTATTCGGTTGACACGTATGCCAATCGCCGCAAAAAGGGGCTGTCAAGATGACTGAATCAATGCGCCAGACAACAGAGCAGGCAAGCGATGCGGCAGCGGCCGCCAGCGGGGCCGTCGTCAAATCGATTCAATGCCTGTCGCCGGTCGGCTTGCACCGGATGGCATACAAACAATGGGGCGCGCCCGACAATCCCGATGTCGTCGTCTGCGTACATGGGCTGACGCGGATTGCCGACGATTTTGATGCGCTGGCCCAGGCCTTATGCCGCGATTTTCGCGTGGTCTGCCCCGACGTCGTCGGCCGCGGCCGCTCGGGGCGTTTGCTCAATCCGCAGCTCTACGCCTTGCCGCAGTATCTGAGCGACATGGTAAGCTTGCTGGCGCGCGTGCTCAGCGACGACAATCAAACCGTGTCCTGGGTCGGCACCTCGATGGGCGGCCTGATCGGCATGGCGCTCGCTTCGCTGCCGGCGACCCCGGTACGCAAGCTGGTCTTGAATGACATCGGCCCCAGCCTCAATCTGGAGGCTTTGCAGCGCATCGGCGAATACCTCGACCACGATACGCGATTTGCCACGTTCGATGAGGCGGCGGCCTATGTGCGGCAGATTTCGCAGACTTTCGGTCCGCATACCGATGCGCAGTGGCATAAATTGGCCAGCGATGTCTTGCGCCAGGATGCCGATGGAAAATGGCGGCGGCATTATGATTTGCAATTGGCCCAGCCTTTCAAGGCCATCACGGCCGACACCGTCAAACGCGATGAGGCGCTGCTGTGGGGCGCCTATGATGCGATCGCCTGTCCGACCTTGTTGTTGCGAGGCGAGCAATCGGATTTGCTGTCGCGCGCCACGGCGCAGGCGATGACGGCCCGCGGCCCGCGCGCCAGGCTGCTTGAATTTGCCGGTGTCGGCCATGCGCCGACGCTGGTGCAGGACGATCAGATTGCGGCAGTAAAGAATTTTTTATTGAACTGAGTTTTATTAAATGGTGTTTCATTAAATAGTGCGTCTTCATGGTGCACCGTCAATTAGGGATCAAGATGGAAATTACACGTTTACATATCGGCAAACGCTTGTCCGAAGCGGCAATTCATAATGGCACCGTTTATCTGGCCGGCCAGATCGCCAACGACACCACGCAGGCGATCGAGGGCCAGACCGCCGAAGTGCTGGCGCAGATCGAGCGTCTGCTGCTGGAAGCCGGCAGCGACAAGACGCGCATCCTGATGTGCCAGATCTATCTGACCGATATGCAAAATTTCGCCGGCATGAATAGCGTCTGGGATCAATGGGTGGTCGCCGGCAGTGCGCCGCCGCGGGCGACGGTGGAAGCGCGCCTGGCCAATTCCGCATGCCTGGTCGAAATCGTGGTGACGGCAGCCAAAATCTAATTTTTTGAAAAACCGATGGTATCGATAGCAACAGTACAATCCGATCAGACCCGTCTGCGCCTGGGTCTGAACGAACGCGACGGCGCCCGCGTGCAGGAAGCCGCCGATTTTGTGGCGCCGATTTACGGCGAGCAGGTGCTGGCAAGCGGACAGTTTGCCCAGCAGTTCGCGCATGAGGTGGCGATGACGCTGGCGCAGCTGGCCACCGACGCCGAAACCCGTATCGCCGGCCTGCTGGTCGATCTGCATATCTGCGGCCCCGGCGTCGTCGATACCATCGAAGAGCGCTACGGCAAGGATGTGTCCGACATGGCGGCCGGGGTGCGCCAGCTGATGCGCCTGCGCGAGCTGACGGTCAATCAGCAAGAGCAAAAGCGCAGCAAGAATGCGGCCCAGGAAGCGCTGGCGCAAGTCGAAACGCTGCGCAAGATGCTGCTGGCGATGGCCTCCGACATGCGCGTGGTGCTGATCTGGCTGGCGGCGCGGGTGGTGACGCTGCGTTATTTCGCCGAGCAGAAGATGCAGAACGAGACCACGCATGCCTATGCGCGCGAGACGCTCGATCTGTATGCGCCGCTGGCCAACCGGCTCGGTATCTGGCAACTGAAATGGGAGCTTGAAGATCTCGCGTTCCGCTTTCTCGAACCCGACACGTACAAGCGCATCGCCAAGATGCTCGAGGAAAAACGCCTGATGCGCGAAGGCTTTGTGGAAGGCGCGATCGCCCGTCTGCAAACCGAAGTCAAGAGCGCCGGCATCGATGCCGAAGTATTCGGCAGGCCCAAGCATATCTACAGCATCTGGAACAAGATGCGCGGCAAGGAGCTCGACTTCAGCGAACTCTATGATGTGCGCGCGTTCCGGGTGATTGTCGACGACCTCAAGGATTGCTATGCGGTGCTGGGCCTGGTGCACAATATCTGGACCCCGATTCCCAAGGAATTCGACGACTATATCTCGCGCCCCAAGGCCAACGGCTACCAGTCGCTGCACACGGTGGTGCTGGCCGACGACGGCCGCGCGCTTGAAGTGCAGATCCGCACCAAGGAAATGGACCATTTTGCCGAATACGGCGTGGCCGCGCACTGGCGCTACAAGGAAGAGGGCGGCTCGAACTTCGCCGGCCAGAAGTACGACGAGAAGATCGCGTGGCTGCGGCAACTGCTGGCCTGGAAGAGCGATGTCGCCGATGCCGTCGTCGAACAGGAAGACATCCGCCGCGAATGGGTCGAAAAGCTCAAGTCGGCCACGCTCGACGACCGCATTTTTGTCTTGACGCCGCAGGCGCGCGTGCTGGAATTGCCGCAAGGGGCAACCCCGGTCGATTTCGCCTATCAGCTGCATAGCGACGTCGGCCATCGCTGCCGCGGCGCCAAGGTCAATGGCACCATGGTGCCAT
>JAIZVZ010000064.1 GCA_021768485.1 Oxalobacteraceae bacterium
ATTAATTACGCAAATTAAGCGGTCTTGTAAGCCGTCGTTTAATCGGTCTGCAAGGTGTTCAGGCCCATCGACGGATCGCCCATCAGTTTTTCGATATCGATCAGGATCAGCATGCGGGCGTCGATCGTGCCCAGGCCGGTCACATAATCGACATCGACTCCCGAACCCATGCCCGGCGCCGGCTTGATCTGTTCGGGCTGCAAGGTGGTGACGTCGGAGACGCTGTCGACCACCATGCCGACCACGCGGCTGCCGATATTGAGGATGATGACCA
The DNA here is from genome assembly GCA_021768485.1 of Oxalobacteraceae bacterium. Classification (GTDB taxonomy): domain Bacteria; phylum Pseudomonadota; class Gammaproteobacteria; order Burkholderiales; family Burkholderiaceae_D; genus JAIZVZ01. The sequence goes on from JAIZVZ010000064.1 coordinate 275, forward strand.
CAGTGAACTGGTCGTAGGTCGGCGTGCCGAGATTGAATTTGATGCGCATGTCGACGACCGGCACGATGATGCCGCGCAGGTTGACGATGCCTTTGATGAAATCGGGGGCGCTGGCGATGCGTGTGACGGTTTCATAGCCGCGGATTTCCTGCACTTTCAGGATGTCGATGCCATATTCTTCCTGACCCAGCGTGAAGGCCAGATATTCATTGCCGGCGGCTTCCGCTTCACCGGGAGCGGACGAGATTGTTTGCGCTGCTTGCACCATGAAAAAACCTTTGAAGAGAAAAGATCGGATTCCCGTACGATTAGTATATTTCAGTACGACAAAAGCCTTGCGTTTCCTTAGGGATTGAAATTGATTCCAGTCAATAAAATCGATATTTAATTCGCGCCGCTTTTGTCTGACTTTAACTCATGTGTTGGCGCGCCGCTGATTTATTTGGGCGTTTGCCGTGTGCTGGCGTGCTCGTTGAGGCTTGCCAACCACGGCTTGCATGATTGGCAAGCCATGCTGGCGCCCGCTGCGGCGCCACTTAAAATTCGGCCCATTCTTCATTGGCGGGCGCGGCCGCCGGGCTGGCTGCGGGCCGATGGGTCAGCAGTGCCTTGGGCGCGCCTGGCTGTGCGTTTGCCGGCCGGTTTTTTGCGCGTGCAGCCGGCGCCGCGCTTGCCAGGGTCGCCTGGCGGCCGCGGCCTTCCTGGCCAAGACGGAACACGCTGACCGCGCGCGTCAGATGGCTGGCCTGTTCTTGCATCGCGCCGGCGGCGGCGGCGGCCTGTTCGACCAGTGCCGCGTTTTGCTGCGTGACTTCATCCATCTGCGTGATGGCGCGGTTGACTTCTTCGATGCCGGTGCTTTGCTCGATTGTGGCCGAGGCGATTTCGCCCATGATGTCGGTGACGCGCTTGACGCTGGCAACGACGTCGTTCATGGTGCTGCCTGCCTTTTCCACCAGTTTGCTGCCGCTGTCGACCTTCTCGACCGAATCATCGATCAGCACCTTGATTTCCTTGGCCGCCGCCGCCGAGCGCTGCGCCAGGCTGCGGACCTCGGTCGCCACGACGGCAAAGCCGCGCCCCTGTTCGCCGGCACGCGCCGCTTCGACTGCCGCGTTCAGGGCCAGAATATTGGTTTGGAAAGCAATGCCGTCGATCACGCCAATGATGTCGGCGATTTTTTTCGAGGATTGATTAATCGAAGCCATGGTCTCGACGACTTGCGCCACCACGTTGCCGCCCTCGACCGCCATGCTCGAGGCCGTGGTGGCCAGGCTGTTGGCCTGGCGCGCGTTGTCGGCGTTCTGTTTGACGGTGCTGGTCAGTTCTTCCATCGACGATGCCGTTTCTTCGAGCGAGCTGGCTTGCTGTTCGGTGCGCGACGATAGGTCCAGATTGCCGCTGGCAATTTCGTTGGAGGCGGTGGCGATGGCGTCGGTACCGCGGCGCACTTCGCCGACGATGTCGACCAGGCTGGTATTCATGTCTTGCAGCGCCTGCAGCAGGCGGCCGGTTTCATCGGTCGAGTTGACGGTGATGACGCCGTCGAGCACGCCATCGGCGACGCGGCGGGCGACGGCCACGGCTTCGTGCAGCGGCTGTGTGATGCTGCGGGTGGCAAACAGGGCCAGGCCGATGCTGAGCAAGGTGGCCAGGGCCGCGATGCCGGCAATGAGCAGACGCGTTTGCGTCGCCTGCTCATTGGATTGCTTGCCCGCCGTTTCCATTTCATTGTTTTCGTGGGCGATGAATTTGTCGAGTGCCGCAAAATAGGCCGTCTGCAGCGGCGCCAGTTCGGTGCGCAAGGTGCTCCGGGCCTCGTCTTTTTGGCCGCCCTTGATTTGGGCGCTGAAATGGTTGCGTCCGCCTAGATAGTGTTGCCGCGCCTGTGCCAGTTCTTGCAGCACGGCGCGTCCGTCCGCACTCCGGACTGTCTTGTCGAGCTTGTCTAGCGCGGCACCGATGACTTCCGTGCTTTTAGCGATCTGCACCTCGTTTTCCTTGTTTTCATCGGCATTTGCATTGAGCAGCATGGCGCGCATATTGAGCATGATGCTATTTAATTCATCCTTGACCGTATGCGCCAATTCAGTCTTCGGATAGAGATCGGTGTTGGTGCGGATGATGTCGTCGCGCAAATGGCCGACCCGGATATAGGACAGCGTTGCCAGCATCAGGGCCAGGATGATGACGGCGCCAAAACTGAACGTCAGGCGCTGGCCGATCGGTAAATTACGAATATTCATTTAGATCTTTCCAATCTTTCATGTTGAAGGCGAGGGGGCCACGATGCAGGCAAACGATTGCGCAATTTAAATTACGGCATTGCGCCGGACGAGGCTGCCGTCAAATTATTGCCGGGGAGAAATTATATGAGGGATTTTATGAAAAATATGCGCCGTATCTGGTTTGGACACAGTTTTGCATTGATGTACATCAAACAGAGGGGGGTTAGCAGGCTATAGTTGATATGAGTCAACTTTTCGCTCGCAGATATCGCGCTGAGTAAGCCGTTTTGGCTGCGACGTGGGAAAGCGGTATGCGGGTAGTGAGGGGGCGGCGGCCGGCCCGGCCCCGTTTTTGACGGTCAGTCCTTGATGCGCTCGAGCGGCTGGCGCTGGGCGCGCCATTGCCCCAGGGTCAGCACCTGATCCTGATCGAGATCGTCGACCAGCACTTCGCCGGTCGTGGTCGATACCGCGAACGATTCCCAGCGGTGTGTCGATTGCGGACCGCTCTCGATGAAATCGAACAGCCAGCACGGCACGCCATTGACGATTTGCGGCGCGCTGCCGACCGCCATCACGGCGCCATGCGCCTTGCCGCCGGAGCGCTGTTCGATAAAATGCGCCCATGCCTTCAGTTCCGGCAAGGCCGTTACATTTTTCCACGCCTGTTGCACCGAGAGCGTGTTGGCCGCCGCATGCGGCGCCGGATGGGGCCGGTTCTTGATATACAGCGCGCCGACCAATGCCACGCCGAGCACGATGGCAAGAATGGCATAGCGCCAGCGAACCGCCGGTGAGCTGGCTGAGGGGGCTTGTTTCATGCAACGGACTCCCAGGTAGATGGAATGTACGTAACGGCTGCTCAATATGGCGCCAGTGTAGCGCAATACCATGTCCGTTTGCGACCAACGTGAAATCCGGTTTTACGTTATGCTGCGCCTTCCCTTTGTCTGCCACTCCGACCGGATCGACCTCGCATGCGTATTTCCGACCTGCTTCGCCTGCTGTTACTGGCCGCTATCTGGGGCGCTTCCTTCCTCTTCATGCGCATTCTGGCTCCGGTGCTCGGTGCGCTGTGGACGACCGAGATTCGGGTGGCGCTGGCCTTTTGCGCGCTGACGGCGTTCCTGTATCTGACGCGCCGCACCCTGGCGCTGCGGGCCAATGGCCGCCATTATCTGGTGATCGGCTTGTTCAATTCGGCGCTGCCCTTTCCGCTGTTTGCCTATGCGGCGCTGACGCTGCCGGCCGGCTATTCGGCGATCATGAATGCCACCACGCCTTTGTGGGGGGCGCTGCTGGCCGTGCTGGCATTGAAAGAACGGCTGACCTTGCGCAAGATCGGCGGCCTGCTGCTCGGCATTGGCGGTGTGGCGCTGCTCGTGCGTCTGGGGCCGGCGCACATGAATATGCAAAGCGCGCTGGCGATCGCGGCCTGTCTGCTGGCCGCGCTCAGCTATGCCATTGCCGGCATTTATTCGCGCAAGAAATCGGGCGCGATTGCCGCCCCGCTGATGGCGACCGGATCGCAGGGCGCCGCCGCGCTGCTGCTGTTGCCGCTGGCGCTATGCCAGCCGGTGACGACCAGCGTGACGCCGCTGGTGGTGGCGGTTGCGCTGGCGCTGGCTTTGCTGTGCACGGCCCTCGCTTACCTCTTGTTTTTCCGCCTGATTGCCGACGTCGGCGCGACCAGGGCGCTGACCGTGACGTTTCTGATTCCGCTGTTTGCGCTGTTGTGGGGAACGCTGTTTTTGCACGAAGCGATTACGCCCAGCATGCTGGCCGGTTGTGCGCTGGTGGTGCTGGCCATGTGGCTGGTGCTATTTCAGCGCAAAGCGCCGTAGTTCGCATGGCTGCCCTGCCATTCGTCGCCGCGCCGTTACTGCGGCCAGACGATGTGGGCCGGCAGCGCCCCGCGCAGCGCATTGCACACCATGATGCGGCTGGCCGCCCGCAAGTCGCTCAGCGTCAGTACCCGCTCGCATGCGCGCCATTGCGGATCGGCCAGCAGATTGGCGCGCATCACGCCGGGCAGCAAGCCGCAAGCCAGTGGCGGCGTGTACCAGCGACCGTCCAGTTCGACAAACACATTGCTGCGCCCGCCTTCGGTCAGTTCTGCGCGTTCATTAAAAAACAGCATGTCGAAGGCGCCATGCTGTTCGGCGGTGCGCCAGGCCGCGTCATATTGCGCACGCACGCTGCTTTTGTGGCGTAAAAACAGGCTGTCGGCACGCGTTGTCTGCGGCGCCAGCAGCAGGCCGACCGGCTCGCGCAATGGCGCCAGCGTAGCGCTTTGCACCGTGCAGCTGCCGTCTGCCCGCAGCGCCAGGCGCAAGCGGTGCGCCTGCGCCGGCAAGGCTGCGCAGGCCTTTTGCACAGCGAGCTCGAGCGCCGCCGCATCGTAGCGAAAGCCGAAATAGGCCGCCGATGCCTGCAAGCGCGCCAGGTGCTGCGGCAGGTGGCGCGGCAGGTGACAGGCACCGGCCCGGGGCGCGGCATAGATAGTCTCGAATAATTCGAATTCGTTGCCGAGGCCGGTCAAAAAGCGCGCCTTCAACAGGCATTCGGCATATTCTTCGCCGGTCTGGCTGTCGAATACGATGCCGGCGCCGACGCCCATTTCGCCGCGCCGGATGCCGTGCGCCGGCGCTTGCAGCACCAGGGTCCGGATTGGCACCGACAGGCAAAATGCGGCAACCTCGCCCGCGGCTGCAGCGTCGAAATAGCCGATGGCGCCGGTATAGAGGCCGCGCCGATCGGGCTCGAGTTCGGCGATGATTTCCATGGCACGCTTCTTGGGCGCGCCGGTAATCGAACCGCAGGGAAATAGCGCAGCGACGACGCCGGCCAGCGTGGCGCCGGCGCCCAGCCTGGCCTGCACGGTCGAGGTCATCTGCAGCACGCGGCCAAAACGCTGGACCTCGAACAGGGCCGGAACCCGCACCGAACCGGTGGCGGCGACCCGCCCGAGGTCATTGCGCAGCAAGTCGACAATCATCAGGTTCTCGGCGCGGTTCTTGGGATCGGCCGCCAGCGCGGCGGCGCGCTGCACGTTTTCGTGGGCATGTCCGTGAGCGGTGTCCTCGCCGACGGCCGGCGCCGTGCCTTTCATGGGCCTGGCCGTCAGCAGGCCGTCGGCATGGCGGATGAACAGTTCCGGCGACAGCGACAGCACAGTGCGACCGTCGGGCAGGGCGATGAAGGCGCCGTACGGCACGGCTTGCCGTGCGCGCAGGCGTGCATACAAGGCCAGCGGATCGCCGAAGGCATCGAAGCGCAAGCGCAAGGTGTAATTGACTTGGTAGATGTCGCCGGCCTCGATATAGGCGCGAATTTTCGCCAGCGCCGCTGAAAACTGCGCCTCGTCGACATTGGCCTCGATGGCGGCAATGCCGCTGGCCCCGCTATCGGCCGCATTCTTGCCGGTGTCGATACGCGTCTGCCGCAGCCAGTCGGCGACTTCGGCCGTGTCGAGCCGCTGGCAGCGGGCAAACAGCAGAATATGGGCGCCGCCGCCGGTATCGGGCAAGCCGTGCAGGGTGTGGCCCAGTTCGTAATCGAACAGCGCCAGTGCGTGCAGCCCGTCTGCTTGCGCCGCCTGCATCTGCCCGAACAGGGCCGGCAATTGCGCGGCGCTGTCGCAATGCAGCGTACGCCGCCACTGCGTGTAGAGGCGCGAGCTCGGCGCGTCCGGCGCGCTCTGGTAGTCGTCAAGCAGGGCGAAACAGGCGGCGGCGTCTATTCCGCCCTCGCTTGCACTGCCGTTTGCGCCATCGTTTCGCATCTCGGACGGTCGCTTCAGCTGCCGCGCTTGGACAGGTAAATCCCGCCCAGCAAGATGAGGCCGCCGAGCATTTGCAGCGGGCCGATGACTTCATGAAAAATGATCCAGGCGGCGATGCTGGCCGTCAGCGGCTGGATCAGCAGGCTGACCGAAGACAGCGCCGGCGGCAGATGCGCCATCGCATAGGCGATCACGGTCTGGCCGCCGATCTGCGCGATCAGCGCCAGGCCGAGCAGGGGCAGCCAGCCGAGCAGCGAGGCCGGCCAGAATGCGCCCGGCATCGCCAGCGCAAACGGCAGCAGTACCAGGCCGGTGATGCTGGTGCTCCAGGCCATCAGGCGCGCCGTCGAATACGAGCTGCGCGCATCCTTGATCGATAATTGATAGGCTGCGTAAAACACGGCCGTGATCAAGCCGAGGCCGTCGCCGAGCAGTTTGCCGCCCTCGACGCCGGCGCTGGGCGCTACCAGCAGCACCGCACCGAGCAGCGCGATCAACAGGCCGGCCACATAGACTGCGCCAAGCCGGGCGCGGTGCCGCCACACCATCCACAAGGCGATGAAGACGGGGGCGAAATTCGACAACAGCGTCGCATTCGAGACAGTCGTGTAATGCAGGGACAAATGCCACAAGCCCATGTCGCCGGCAAAATAAATCCCGGCCAATAGCAGCACCGGCGCAAAGCCGAGCGTGCGCGCTTCGCGCCGGTCTTCATGACGCACCGAAAAGGCCCATAACCACAGAATGGGCGAGGCCAGCGCCATGCGCCAAAAGGCCGAAGCGACCGGCGCGACGTCGGATAGCCGCATCAGAATGCCGGCAAAGCCGATCGCCGCGCCGCCGCCGAGCAGGCTGATGAAGGCCAGCCACGGAAACTGTTTGCCGGCGGCTGGCCGCGGCTGGGGAGCTGATTCAGTGGACGGCTCGGTGGGCTGCACAATGGGCGGCGTGATGAGCGGTTTGACGGATGCGTTCAGGCCGCTTGAGGCGGCCGGTCCTGGTTTGGGCGCGGGCGCCGGAGTGCTATGCATGTGGTTTCATCTGTATAAAAAATTCTGTATAAATTCGCCGGTCAGCGCAGACGCGCCATCTTGCGCGGCAATTGCAGCACCGATTTTACTTTGACATCAACATAAGCGGGACGGTTGATGTGCGTTTGCGCTGCGCCATGGCTGCGGGCGGCCACGCCATCGACGCGCGCGCGCGCGAGATCGGAGCGCTCGAGGTATTGTGTGACCCAGACGGTGCGCAAACCAAGCGATTTGGCGGCCTTGAGGGTGTCGACCGTATCTTCGACCAGGATCGCGCGGCGCGGCCGCACATGTTCGCGCGCCAGCAAGCGGCGCAGCATCAGTTTGGACGGTTTGGGACGCAGCTTGCGGTGAACTTGCATGTGTTCGATGGCGATATGGCGCGCAAAATGTCTGTGCAGGCCGATCTGGCGCACGACCTCGCGCGAATAGCGGCGCGGCGCATTCGTCAGCAAAATTTTACGCCCGGGCAGCCGGCGCAGCAAGCGCGCCAGGCCGCGCTCGCTGCGCAGCATCGATGGCAAGTCCTCGAACAGATGGGTTTGTTGCAGAAAGTCGGCCGCCTGCACGCCGTGATGGTGCATCATGCCCAGCAGGGTGGCGCCGTAACGCTGCCAATAGCCGACGCGGATGGCATTGACGGCCGCCGGATCACTGACGACGCCATCGCCGCGTTCGCGGTCGAGGATGCGGCCGAGATAGCGGTTCATGTTGGCCTTGATGGCGGGGAAAACAGCGTGCGATGCATTGTGCAGCGTGTTGTCGAGATCGAACAGCCATAAAGGCCTACTATTTTTCATGCAGCTCCAGCGGTATGTTGCGCGGCCCGGCGACGGTGCCCGGCGATTTTTTCAATGATGGGAAATCCGGCCTGGCCGCCGGCGCTCGGTGCGCCGTGTCTCGCCTCGGGCATGAAATATGGCTCTGAGGCAGCAGGCGATACGGTGAAGATTGTTTGGCCATCGACGTGCTTTTGCATTACGATGGCTTTGCACACTTTCGTGCCGATCATCGGACATATATCAAGACGCCAAAACGTCCCACACTGCAAATTATAGCGTGCACCGCTGCCTGTCGCTGGCGCGGGGACGTGTTCGCCGGCATTTGTGTCGACGAATGTATGGCGCAACGGTATCGGGCAAATTCTTCACCGGGTTTTTCAAACAAGTTTTCACATGCGTTTTCACATGCGTTTTGAATAAATAAGTTTTTGAATAAATAATTATTTACTTCTTTTCAAGCCCGCTATTCAGCGCTTTTTTCGGCCATTTCGTCAATTTTTATTGAACGGACCGACATCATGACGACCGATTTGCTTAAAAAGAAACAGGTTATTGACGTTTTGCAATGGAATGAAGATGCCGAAGCGGTGCTGGCCTGGCGCTATCCGCTGCCCGATGCCGACATCGCCGATGCGGCGGTTTTGACGGTGCGGCAGTCGCAGATGGCAGTGTTTGTGTGCGATGCCGGCATTGCCGACATCTTCGGTCCCGGCAAGTACAAGTTATCGGCGGCGACGCTGCCGCTGCTCAGTCATTTGAAAAAAGGCGGCGGGCAGCCGCCGTGGCCGATCAAGGCCGAGCTGGTTTTTTTCAGTACCCGCCTGCAAAATGGCCGGGCCTGGCGCAGCGTGCAGCCGATGATGATCCACGATAAGGATTTCGGCATGATCGGGGTGCGCGCCTGCGGCATGTATTCGTATCGGATCGCCGACCCGGCGCTGTTTTTTTCCGGCTTCGGCGTGCCTGCCGCGGTCGTCACGCGCGACGAGCTCGATCAGCGCTTGCACGACATCGTGCTGGCAGCCGTGGTCAGGGCGCTCGATTGCGGCGCCATGTCTGTTCTCGATATGGCTGCCAGTCACACGCTGATGGCGCAACAGGTGCGCGGCGACCTGGCGGCGCGTTTCGGCCGATACGGTATCGGCCTCGACCAGTTCCATGTTGCCAGCGTCAGCGTTCCCGATCAATTGCAGGCCGCGCTCGCCGAACGCATTGCGACCGATATGCAGGGCGGCCTGGGCCTCGACAAATTGAGCGGCGTTGCAAGCGGAGGCACTCTCGCCAGTTCGCTGGCGGCCAAAGACGGCCTGGTGTCGGGGGTGGCGGCCGGCAAGGCGAGCCTGCAAGCAGGCGGCGCCGCGCCGGCCGAAGCGCTGGCCGGGCGTCTGGAGACACTGAAGACGCTGCTCGACAAGGGCTTGATTTCAGCGGCCGATTATGACGGCGCCAAGGCGGAACTGTTGAAAAAGCTGATAGGCTGAATGGCGCAGCGCAGTCGCTTGCGGGCATCGCGCACGCACGCCGATATGCCGGCCATGAACGGCGACAGAAAAAACGCAGGGCCGGCGGCGAGGCCGTCCGCCCTGTCTCGAGCCGGCTGCCTGCTGCTTAATGCGAGCGGATCATGGTCCCGAAAGCCTGTTCGGTCAACACTTCGAGCAAGAGCGAGTGCTCGATCCGGCCATCGATGATATGCACGGTATTGACGCCCGATTTGGCGGCGTCGAGGGCTGAGGAAATTTTCGGCAGCATGCCGCCGGAAATGGTGCCGTCGGCAAACATTTCATCGATTTCGCGCGCCGACAGATCGGTGACGAGCTTGCCTTGCTTATCTTGCACGCCAGCAATATTCGTCATCATGATCAGCTTTTCGGCTTTCAGGATTTCGGCGATCTTGCCGGCCACCAGGTCGGCATTGATGTTATAGGCCTGGCCATCGTCGCCAAACCCGATCGGCGAAATGATGGGAATGAAGGCATCGTCTTGCAGCGCCTTGACCACGGCCGGATTGATGGCCGCGATTTCGCCGACAAAACCGATATCGAGAAACTGCCCCGGATGTTCCTTGTCCGGCATTTGCATCTTGTGGGCGCGAATCAAGCCGCCATCCTTGCCGGTCAAGCCGACCGCCTGGCCGCCGTAATGGTTGATCAGCATGACGATATCTTGCTGCACTTCGCCGCCGAGCACCCATTCGACCACTTCCATGGTTTCTTCGTCGGTAATGCGCATGCCTTGCACGAAGGTCCCTTGTTTCCCGACTTTCCTCAAAGCATTATCAATTTGCGGTCCGCCGCCATGCACCACGACCGGATTCATGCCGACCAGCTTGAGCAAGATGACGTCGCGCGCAAAGCCATGTTTCAGGCGTTCGTCGGTCATCGCATTGCCGCCGTATTTGATGACAATGGTCTTGCCATGGAATTTGCGGATATACGGTAATGCCTCGGCCAGAATCTGCGCCTTGATTTGCGGAGCGACCGCCGTCAAGTCATTGTTCAAGTCGTGGTCAGGGGCGGCAATAGCAGGCATGGGGTATCCAGAAATTCGATTTTTGCGATTTTACAGCGAAATGGCGCACTGGTTGTAAGCAATTGCGACATAATTTGGCGCTGGCTGCTGTCATTTCGCTATCATTGCGATTGTCATGGGGCCCGCGATCGGCTAGGCTGGCGCCGATATGCTTGCCTTTCCCTTCTTGAGCGCGGCCGTGGCCCCGGCATGGCGCGCTGATCGTCGATGAAATCATTAATGAAATTACAATTTCGCAAAGCAAGCTTGCCGCCATCGACGCCGTCGCAGCCGGGACGGCCATGAGCACCTGTCCCGGCTGCGGCGCCGTCTTTCACTGCTGTATGGACGAAGCTGTTTGTGGCGAATCCATTGCCACCGAAGCGCCGGTGCCGGCAACTATGTCGGCGACTATGTCGGCAACGGCGGCCGGCGCATGCTGGTGCGGCGCCTTGCCGCCGCTAATGCCGCTGCCGGCCGCCGGCGCCGCGCGCGGCGGCTGTTATTGCCCGGCCTGTCTGCGCGCACGCCTGGCGGCGCGTTCGGCTGGCGCCTGAACCGGCATGCGGCGGCCATGCATGACGGCTTGCCAGCATGCGCTATCGCAGGCATGATCGAACTTCTCCTGATCTTCACTTCATACAATCTGACCTGCGATCGGCCCGCTTATAGTGGCGCCGAGCGCGCTGGAGCCCGGCATGTATCAACCGTCCCATTTCGAAGAGTGTCGCCTCGATGTCTTGCACCGATTGCTGAGCGAGTTCCCCTTGGGGGCGCTGGTCACGCATGGCGCCGACGGCTTGTGCGCCGATCACATCCCGTTCGAGATCGGCGCGCCGACGCCGCAGGCGCCGCTGGGCGTGCTGCGCGGCCATGTGGCGCGCGCCAATCCGCTGGCGCAACAGGCGGGCCGCGACGCCCTGCTGATTTTCCAGGGCCCGCACAGCTATATCACGCCGGCCTGGTACGTCGAAAAGCAGGTCAGCGGCAAGGTGGTGCCGACCTATAATTATGCGGTAGTCCATGCCCACGGCCTTTTGCACGTGATCGACGATGCGCAATGGCTGCAGGCCTTGCTGGGGCGGCTGACGGCGCGGCACGAAGCCGCGCAGATGCAACCGTGGTCGCTGTCGGACGCCCCGCCCGAGTATATCGAGCGCATGCTGACGGCCATCGTCGGCATCGAAATCCCGCTGGCCCGCATCGAGGGCAAATGGAAGACCAGCCAGAACCGCAGCGAGAGCGACCGCGAGCGCATCGCCGCCGGCTTGCAGCAGCAGGGTGAGACAGCCATGGCCGATCTGGTGCGCTTTGTCTGACGTCAATCGAGCAGATCATCCGGCTGCGCGGCCACGCTACATGGGCCGGAACAGATGCGTGTAGAGGCGGCCGACGGCCAGTTTTTCGGGGCGGCCCGCCACGCTCACGTGATAGCGTCCGCTTTCGTTGCGATGCGCGCTCTCGATGGCGGCAACACGCACGACCGTGCCGCGGTGGATGCGCCAGAATAGCGTGGGCGGCAATTGCGGCAGCAACTCCTTGAGCGCGGTGCGGATCAGGTATGCGCGCTCGGCCGTCACCACCCGCACGTATTTATCGGCCGCCTCGAAATACAGCACCTGCTCGACCGGCACCATGCGGATCTGCGTGCCTTGGGCATTGGCGACGCCGACCTGGATGAATTGCAAGGGCTGCGGCGGCACCGCGTCCGATTGTGCATCGATCAAATGGCGCAGGCGCTCGAGCGTGGCGTCGAAGTCGGCGGCCGGCGCGGCTGCCCGCTGCGTCAGCATGTTCTTCAATTTGGCAATCGTCTTGGTCAGGCGCGCGCTTTGCAGCGGCTTGAGCAGATAGTCGACCGCCTGGGCGTCGAAGGCGCGGCAGGCATAGTCGTCGAAGGCCGTCACAAAGACCAGCAGCGGAAACGGCTGCGTGCCGGCCGGCCATTCTTCGGCGATTTCGCCGGCGGCATCGATGCCGTTCATGCCGGGCATCGAAATATCGAAAAACAGGACGTCGGGCTGCAGCGCCAGCGCCTGTGCGGCGGCCTCGATGCCGTCGCCGACCGTCGCCAGCACGACCAGTTCAGGCCAAAGTTCGGCCAGTTGCTTGCGCAGTGCGGCCGCCAGCAGCGGTTCGTCTTCGGCGATCAGCGCGGTCGGCGCGGTTTTGTTTGGCATCATGGCGTGGCTCGCGGAGCGGGAAGGTGGATCTGCAAGATGGTGCCCTGGTGGGCGCCCTTATGCAGTACGAGAGTGGCGCGTCCGCCGTAGGCCGTCGCCAGGCGCTCGCGCACCTGGGCCAGGCCGAAGCCGTCGCCGCCGGGCCAGTCGTCCATGCCGATGCCGGTATCGAGGACTTCGAGCACGATTTCCGCCCCGTCCTGGCGCGCGGAAATGGCGATGCGGCCGCCTTCGACTTTCGGCTCCAGGCCGTGCCTGATGCTGTTTTCTACCAGCGATTGCAACAGCAGCGGCGGCACGGCGACTTCGCGCAGCGCCTCGGGCAAGGCGAGCGTGAACTGCAGCCGCGGCCCCATGCGCACCGCGATCAGTTCGAGGTAATCGCGCAGGCGCTCGAATTCGGCCGCCAGCGGATGCATGGCGGTGCGCGACCCGCTCAGGGTGGCGCGCAAAAACGCATTGAGGCTGTCGAGCATGCTCAGCGCGCGCGCCGCATCGGTCTCGATCAGGGCCCGCAGATTGGCCAGGGTATTGAACAGCATGTGCGGTTCGAGTTGCGACTCGAGCAGGCGCAGGCGCGCTTCGGCTGCCTGGCGCTGCGCCGTTTCGGCGTCGGCGCGGGCCTGCATCACTTGTTCGCGACTGCGAAAATACGTCGTCAGCACGGTGCCGACGCCCAGGCTGAAGACCAGCATGATCAATAGTTGACGCGGATGGGCCCATTGCTGGCCCAGAAAATTATGGCCGAGCACGGCGTCGCTGATGAGGACGCCGAGCAGGTAGCCAAGCACCACCGAGATCGGCATGAAGACCAGCAGCGGCCATTTTGGCCGTTGCCAGTGGCGCGGAAACAGGCGGCTGCCGGCCGTGGCAAGGCCGAAAATGGACAGACCGATCGCCTGCGCATACAGTTGCGTGGACCACAGCCAGAAATTGTGGCCGTTGCCGGTAAGTAAGAGGCCGATCAGGGTGTTGAACAGCACGGTGAGAACCAGATTGCGCGAGATGCGCGGTTTGACGTAGGTCGACATGAAAGGCGCTCCCTTAAATAATCGAGTCGGGCGTGGCCGGCGAAGCCGAATTCGCCGCTGACGCCGCAGCCAGGCGCCAGAGGCGCGCGGCGCGGCCGGCAAAGACACCGCTCAAGCCGCCCGACACGGCGCAGATGACGAGCGCGGCCGGCACATTATGGCCGAGCGCCGGCGCCATCGCCATGCCGACCTTGAGCGCGTAGTTCAGGCAAAACATGCTCATCATGAGCAGCAAGGGGACATTGCTGCCGGGCAGATCGAAGCAATCGGTGGCGACATGGTAAGCCGTCTCTGCCGGCAGCGGCTGGCGCATGACCAGCATGGCCGCCAGCGCGGCGGCGGCGCCCCAGGCCAGCATGGCGCCGGCGCCGAACAGCGATAGCGCATTTGCCAGCGACAGCAAGACCATGACGGCCGGCAGCAACAGGGCGCGCCGGCGGCCAATGCGGCGGGCGTGGCGCTGGCGCAGGCCCAGCGTCAGCAAGACGATACATAAAACCCAGACCGGCGTTGGTGTGCCTTGCAGTATTTTGACAATCATGATCGCTCCCTCAGGTGTGTAATATGCGTTCAACTGTAAGGGAGGCCGATGGCGGGCGCGACACGCTTGCGACGACATCGTCGAAAGCCGGCGCCAACGGCTGCAATCGGTCGCGATCGGTCGCAATCGGTCGCAATCGGCTGAGCCTTGCCGAAATAGGCGTGCCCGCGGTCGTCTGGCATGCCCGTTTCGCGGGCGTGCCGAGCAGGAGAGCTTATTGTGCGGCGTCGTTCAGGAAAAAGTCGAGCGCCATGTTGACGATCGGCGTCTGGATTTCGTGGCGGCCGTTAAATTCGATGTATTCGACGTCGTAGCCGGCCGCTTTCAGGCGGTTGGCATTGGCGCGGCCCGTGGTTTCGATATCGAGCTGCTGGTCGACCAGGCCGTGGGCGATGAAGATGCGCGGCGCGCCTTCCTGCATGAAAATGGTCATGAAGCCGCCCGACATGGCGATCACGTGGCTGACGATGTCGCCATTGGTCACGCCGGTCGACAGCGCATAGCTGGCGCCATCGGAAAAGCCGGCAAACGCCAGATGTCCGGGGTCGAGCAAAAAATGCGAGGCGACCAGCGTCAGGGCCGTGTCGAGGCGCTCGCGGTCGGGGCCGTTGCCGCCCATGGCGATATCCCAGGTGCGAAACATCGAATGCGGCGCCAGCAGCAAAAACTTCCTTTGTTCGGCATGTTCTTGCAGAAATGCCAGCATTTTTTCCGGAAAACCGCCGCCGCCGTGGAACATCACCATCAGCGGCAGGGGCACATTGCCTGGCATATCGGTTGGCACATAGAGCACGGTGTCGCGTTCTTCGGCGATGCCGAGCCAGTTGCGGCCCGGCGGCAAGGGCGCCTTGGTCGGCGCGGCGTGCTTGAACGTCAGGCGGCCCAGCAATGAAAGGTCGAAGTCCATAATGTTTTTTTAATAAGTGGTGGAGTGTGTTGCACTGAGGTCACCATGATGCCATCTTCGCCGGCGATGCTCAACCTGTCTGACGAGAATGCGGGGAGGCGCAGTCCAGTTGTTGCCGAAAGCAATGAAACACATGTAAAAAAATGCAATTTCATCTAAAAAAATACTTTCCATTCATGTCAGATGTTGTTTTTTTACGATAATTTAACGACGTTTGATGCCTGTTGGCACGTTTCCCCGGTATGGACAAAAGTCCATAGTATGATCATATCGTCATCAATACCACATGGCGCGATACACTCGCCGACCACATAGTATTGCTTGTATTCAAGCGGGAATGATGCCGGACCATGCAACCCATGCCGATCCGTCATGAAAAACAAAAAGCCCGCCTGAACCGGTGTGTCCGTCAATTCAGGACGGGACACCTTGTTCCTTAATGTCGCTTTTGTTGTTTTTGCAATATTGTTGTTCTGCAATATTTTGCAATGCTGTTGCAACAGTGGCGATGCATGCCTGCGCTGGTCGCGCACCACGGCCCTCTTGGGGCTGGTGGCGCGACAACGATGGGCGGCCTTCGATCAGGCCGCCATCAATGTGCGCACAGACCGGGCGATAGCAATGATGTCGATGTGCCTGCGGCGTGAAATGCGCACGCTGTATCGCGAGCTCTTTGCCAATCAAGAAATATCTTTTCACCGGTCATCGCGTCCGGCGCGCGATTATTTTCATCAACCATAATAGAGAGAGGCTTTACCATGAAAAAACTGATTCTTGCCACAGCTGTCATGGCCGCATTTGCCGCCTCCGTGGCGCAAGCCGAAGACAAAAAACCGGACAATGAAGTGAGTTTCAACGCCGACGTCGTGACCGATTATCGCTATCGCGGCATTTCGCAGTCGCGCCGGGAGGCGGCGGTGCAAGGTGGCGCCGACTATGTCAACAATCCGACCGGCATCTATGTCGGCACCTGGTTGTCGACCATTAAATGGACCCAGGATGCCGGCGGTTCGGGCACGGTCGAATGGGATGTCTATGCCGGTAAAAAGGGGCAGATCACCAAGGATGTCAGTTATGACGTCGGCGTGCTCACGTATGTGTACCCGTCCAATAGCCTGCATCCGAATAATGCCAACACGACGGAAATCTACGGCCAGCTCGGCTTTGGTCCGGCCTACGTCAAGTATTCGCACGCCGTGACCAATCTGTTCGGCTTTAACGACAGCAAGAACAGCGGCTATCTCGATGTCGGCGCCAATGTCGATGTGGTGGGCGGCTACGTCGTCAACCTGCATGCCGGCCATCAAAACGTCAAACACAACGGTGCCGCCAGCTATTCCGATTACAAAATCGGCGTGTCCAAGGACTATGGCATCGTCGCCGCGTCGCTGGCATTCATCGGTACCAATGCCGACAAGGTCGCGTATGCGTCGCCGTACAATGGCAAATTCCTGGGCAAAAACATGCTGGTTGCCTCGGTCTCGAAAACGTTTTAAATCTTATGGCAATGGTGTAGCAATGCCGTAAGCAGGCGGCCCGATAGCAGGCGGCCCGATTGCGTTTCAGCGCTCGGGCCGCTTGCAAAAGCTCATCGTTTGCATGAGCTTATTGATTGATCAGCAGTTCCCAGTAGCCGACATCGAGCCATTGTCCGGCTTTTTTCCCCACTTGCGAAAAGTGGGCGACTTTCTTGAATCCGAAATGCTCATGCAAGGCCACGCTGGCCGGATTCGGCTGCGCAATGCCGCCGATGACCACCCGCAGGCCGCGTTCGCGCAGATCGGCCAATAGCGCTTCGTAGAGCTGGCTGCCGATTTTCTGGCCGCCGTAACGATGGTCGACATAGGCCGAGGTCTCGACCGAATGGCGGTAGGCGCTGCGCGCGCGCCACGGCGAAGCGTAAGCGTAACCGAGCAGCTGGCCGTCGCGTTCGTATACCAGCCATGGCAAGGCGGCGCTGACTTTGGCGATGCGCCCGGCCATTTCTTCGGTCGAGACCGCCTGCTCTTCAAATGAAATCGTGGTGTTGAGGATGTAGTGGTTATAGATGGCCGCAATGGCGGCCGCATCGCGCGCAGCGGCGGGGCGGATCACGGTAGAGGGAATGCGAGTGGACATGGGAAATGGCCGGGACTGGCAGCACGACCGCTGGAAGGGTTGAAAGACTAATCATAGTGGCAGATGCGGTGATTGTGCAAGCGCCCACTTTTTTGCCGATCGTGTGTCGTCGCCGAGCCGGGCCGGGCGAAAATGCGGGCCCCGGCGCGGCCTAATGAAGAAAGAACTCGAGCCCGCGCGACAGCGACGGAAACAGCACCGAACCGTGGTTTTCGTCGGCCAGCTCGCGAAAGACCACGCTCCCCATGCCCATGGCAGGCGCGCTAAGCGTGGCCGCCAGTTGCTCGGCATCGGCCCGCATATGTCGACCTGCCTGCGGGCCGACCCGCGGCGGCGCCGATGCCGGCGGCGTTTCAAGGCTGCCGACGGCCAGCAACAGGCGCGGCGGCGCCGGCAGGCGCTTGAGCCTGGAATCGAGGCCGGCCAGTTCGCTCAGCACAAAACGCTGCTGCCACCAGATCGACGGGCTGGCGGCGATATAGGTCTGGAACAGCTGCGGGCGCGTGAACAGCGCATGCAGCGTCAGCAGCCCACCGTAGGAATGGCCGAATAATGCCTGCCGCTGGCGGTCGACCGGATAGGCCGCTTCGATCATCGGTTTCAGTTCGCGCTCGATAAAGTCGAGAAAGCGCTCGGCGCCGCCTTCGCCGGCCGCGGTCGCCGCCCCGCCAGCGGGGGTGTAATCGCGGCTGCGCTCGCTGGCGGCATAATCCTCGTCGCCAGCGTAACCGATGCCTACCACCAGGGCGGGGCCGATGCCGGTTATCGCACTGCGGCGCTCGACGGTGCGGTTCATCAGGGCCAGGCTGGGAAAGCTGGCATTGCCATCGAGCGCATAGATGACGGGATAGCCGGCCGGCGGCGGCGCGCCATTAGGACGCGCCACAAAGATGCGGTAGCGCCGGCCGCTGGCGCTCACGACGTCGCGCTGGACTGCCCGCGCCAGCGTGACCGGCCCCCAGCCGTCTGCGGCCGGCGCTGGCGGCCGCGTCTCGGCGCCGTGGCCGGGCAGGGCCAGCATGAGCGCAGCCATGCATACAGCCGCGCGGCGCCATCGCGGAAAACCGATCATGGCCGGCATCAGAAATCCACCGTCGCCGACAAGCTGACGGTGCGCGCTGCGCCGAGGGTCGCATAGCCATCGGAAAAGCTGCCGGACCAGTAGTTTTTCCCGGCCAGATTGATCACATTGGCGCGCCACACGACCTTGCGCTCGAGCAGGCGCGTGTTATAGCGGGCCCCGGCATCGTAGCGGGTCCAGGCCGGGATTTGCTGGGTATTGGCAGAGTTGATGTATTGCGAGCTGGTGTAGACGGCGCGTGCGTTGAGCGTCAATCCTGCGCCGACATCCCATTCGAGGCCGAGATTGGATTGCCAGTCGGGGGTGCCGATCGGCGTCTTGCCGTCATAGGTGCCGCTGGCGGTCTTGGTCAGCCGGCCCTGCGTATAGGCGACGCCGCCGAGCAACCGGAGATTGCGCGCCATCTCGCCGCTGACGTTCCATTCGAGGCCGCGGTTGCGCTGCTCGCCATCGTCGGTATAGGCCGTGCCGCTCTTGATCATGCTCGGCAAGGTGATCTGGAACAGGCTGGCGCTGTGCGAAAAGCTGCCGGCATCCCATTTCAGGCCCATTTCCTTTTGCTTGGTCTTGAAGGGCGCAAACGTCTGCTGATAATTGCTGGCCGTGGTATCGGTGACGGTGCCGCCTTTGCTCAGGCCTTCGACATAGTTGGCATACAGCGACAGGCCCGGGCCCCACGGTTTGAGCAGCAGCGCGGCGGCCGGCGTCAGGGCGCTTTGGTCGTAATTGGCGGTCAGGGCGCCGGTGCTGGCACTATAGCTTTTCGATTCGATATGCTGATGGCGCGCGCCCAGCGTCAGTTGCACCTTGTCGCCGGCGAACGACAGCGTGTCCACCAGCGCCAGGCTGGTCAGTGTCGTGGCGCCGGTCTTGACGGCCGCGCCGGGGTCGCCGGCAATGACCGGCGTGGCCGGATTGTAGATGTTCGAGGTGTAGGTGGCGCCGGCCTTGGTGACCGAACCGTTTTCCAATTGCAGCGAGGTCGCGTTGAGCACCCATTGATGGCCGATGTCGCCGGTATGGGCGCTGCCGCGCAGGCCGGCTTCGCTCGAGAGCGAATCGTAGTAGCCGCGTTGCGAGGTGGTATAGGCACTGTAGTTACCGGCGGCGTCGACGTTGCGCGCATGGGTGCCGTTGAGGAAGCCCGAGTAATCGTTTTGCAGCGCGCCCAGCGCGGCATAGGCGTTCAGGTGCTCGTTGAGATCGGCATCGCCGCGCACAACCACGGCGCTGTTGTGCATATCGCCATACAAGCCTTTGAACTGGTTGACGGTGGCATTGGCCGCGGCCGGGAGCGTGGTCGATGAAAACGAAAACATGGCCGGCGTGCCGCCGGTATAGCTTTCATCGCTTTGATAGGCGTCCAGCGACAGATTGAAGGCGTCGCCGCGATAATCGAGGCCGACCGAGGCGAACACGCGCTTTTTCTGCTGGCCGTCGAGTTCGGTATCGCCGTCCTGGAAACTGCCGTTGAAACGCACGCCGAAACGATTGTCCTGGCCAAAACGGCGGCCCAGGTCCAGATGGGTGCCAAATTGCGAATCGGAGACATAATCGACGGTGACCTGGGTCAGCGGCGTATCGCCAGCCCGTTTGGGAACCACATTGATCACGCCGCCGATGCCGCCGCTGGGCGACATGCCGGTAAACAAGGCGCTCGGTCCTCTGAGTACTTCAACGCGCTCGATGAATTCGGTCGGGACGTGACCGTAAGGCGTCAGGCCGAACATGCCGTTCAAGGCCAGATCCTGAGAATTGACATCGAAGCCGCGCAGACGGAAGTTTTCATAGATATGGCCCGACGATGTCGTGTCGCGCACCGACGGATCGTTTTCGAGCACTTCGCCCACTGTGCGCGCCTGCTGGTTTTCGATCAGCTCGCTGGTGTAGCTGGTGACGGCAAACGGCGTGTCGATCAGATCGCGGTTGCCGAGCAGGCCAAGGCGGGCGCCGCGCGCGGTCTGGCCGCCGGCATAGGGCTGGGGCAGATCGGACGGCGCGGCCGCGGCCTTGACGGTAATCGTCGGCAGCACGGCGGCGCCATCGGCGGACGCGGCTTGCTTTTTCAAGGCATAGCCGCCGTTTTGGGCGACCGCTTCGAGGCCGCTGCCGGTCAATAAAAGCGCGAGGCCGGCGGCCACACTGTAGTTGCCGTTCAAACCACGCGTGCTGGCTCCGTTCAGCAGCGCGGCATCGTAACTGAGATTGACGCCGGTGCTGCGGGCAAAGCGCTCCAGCGCCGCATCGAGCGGACCGGCGGCGATCGCGAATGTGATGCTTGCTGCCGGGGCCGGGCTGGTTTGCGCAACGCCCGCTTGCGGCGCGGCGCTGGCGCTCAACGTCAGGGCGTACAGGACCGCCTGCAAGGAGGCGGCCAACAGCGTATGTTGCGGCTTGAATCGGCGGGTTTGGCTGGCGCGGCGGGAACGGCTATTGATCATTTTTCTCTTTCGCTAAGTCTGACAGGCGCGCCCTTGTTTGAGCGCTTTCTATCAGCTAGGCCGTTTGAAATCGGCAATCCCCTCATTTTTTTACATTTTCATGCACATTTTTTTGCCGGGGCGCCTCAGCCATGCGCCGGCGCGCCGACCGCGACCCAGAAACGGGTGCGATAGCGGATGCTGACGGGCTGGGTTTGCGCCAGAAATTGCAGCGCCTGCTCGGTATTATTAATATGGAAAATGCCGGACAGGCGTAAATCGGCTACCGCCTCGTCGCAGCTCAGGCGTCCGCTGCGGTAGCGGGCCAGTTCGGCAATCAGGTCGCCGAGGCGCATATTCTTGCCGGCGATGACGCCGTCGGCAAAGGCGGTGCTGTCGAGGCCTTGCGCCGGCGCCGCCAGCGTGCCGCTATCGCTTAGCCAGCGGCTGTCGCCGGCAGCGACCACGGCGGCAGCGCTGCCGTCGGCCGGATGCAGTTCGACCGCGCCTTCTTGCACGGCGATGCGGGCGCGCTCGCGCTCGAGCCGCACCACAAAGCGCGTTCCCAGTGCCTGCATGGTGCCGAACGGCGTGTCGACCCAGAAGGTGCGCCTGGCGGCGGACTGGGCGTCAGCGCCGGTGCTGATCATGATTTCGCCGCGCCGCAAGACGATGCGCCGCTGCGCGCCGCGCATATCGATGCTGATGGCGCTGTCGAGGTTGAGCACGATGGCGGAGCCATCGTCGAGGTGCATGGTCTGCGGTTTATCGCTGGTATTGCTGGCGTCGGCCAGCAGGCGCTGCCAGGGCGCATGGTCATACGCGCTTATCCCGGCGAACAAGGCGACTGCCGAAAGCGACAGCAATTTGAGCGCGCCGCGGCGGGCGCGGCCGGCGGCGGGCGCGGCCCGATTGGCCGGCGCCGATTGCAGGACATTTAAGGCAAGCTGGGGCGGAATGTCGCTGAAGGCGGTTTGCAGCGAGGCCACCCGGTTCCATGCCTGCGCATGCCGCGGGTCGCCTTGCCGCCAGCGCTCGAAGGCGCGCAGCACGGTCGGCGCCACGCGATCGGCGTCCACCGTGCGGCCGAGCCTGATCGACCACATGATGGCGGCATCGACGATCTCGTCGGGCAGTCGCGGCAGGGGCTCGTGCTGCGCCATCAGGACTCGAAGCCGGACTCGACGTGCGACTCGACGTGCGACTCGAAGCGCAGCGCATAGCAGCGCCGCAGTGCTTTGGCTACATAACGTTCGGCCGTCGCCAGCGAGACATCGAGCCGCAGTGCGATTTGCGGACAGCTCAAGCCTTCGAGTTGCGCCCATAAAAAGGCCTGGCGCACCGGCGGCTTGAGCGTATCGAGGACGCGGTCGATGGCGATCAAGGTTTCAAACCAGACCAGGCGGCTTTCGGCCGAGGGCAATTCGGCCGCCGGCACCGCTGCCAGCGCTTTGAGCCAGGCCTGTTCGAGCTCGCGCCGGCGCCAGTGATCGATGACCATGCCGCGGGCAATCGTCGACAGATAGGCGCGCGGTTCGGCGGCCTTTGTCGGCGATTGGCGGCTGAGAATGCGAAGAAAGACGTCTTGCGCCATATCGGCCGCATCGAAAGCGTTGCCGAGCTTGTGGCGTAACCAGCCTTGCAGCCAGCTATGGTGGTTGCGATACAGAACTTGCAGCTCTTGCTGCTTTAGCCGCTCTTGCAGCGCCAATTCTGCTGCCGACATCGACACCCCTTTCCGATCCGGTGCCCGGCACCATCTCAAATACAAATAAGAACGATTCTCATTTTATGCCAGGAAAGGAAATGGTGCAATGCCGGTGTCGATGCCATTCATGTCGTAAATTTCTGAGGGGAAACTTTTTGGCGCTTGTTGCCCTTGCCCCGTTGCGGCCCGGTCGAGGCCTTTGGCTTGTCTGCAAGCTTGATTGAATGGCGCAGTTAAATCGGAGGGCCGTATTCAAGCGCGCGAGTTGAATTCACCTCCGACCTCATCCCCGAC
>JAIZVZ010000204.1 GCA_021768485.1 Oxalobacteraceae bacterium
TACGCTGATATCGGACGGCAGTTAGGAGACACAATGAAGTTAGCAACTCTGAAATGCAGCTCGCCAGATGGCCGGCTGGTGGTGGTGTCGCGCGACGCCGCGCATGCGGTTTACGCCAGCGGCATCGCGGCGACCATGATCGATGCGGTGGAACGCTGGGAGCAGGTGTCCCCCGCGCTCAAGGCTCTGTATCAGCAACTGAATGACGGTGCGGCCGAAGGCAGCTTTGCCTTCAACCCGCGCGACTGCGCCGCGCCGCTGCCGCGCACCTATCAATGGTGCGACGCGTCGGCCTTCCTGAATCACGGGCGGCTGATGGAGCGCGCTTTCAATACCGATCCGATTCCGGATTTCGAGACGATTCCGGTCATGTACCAGGGCGCGTCGGACGATTTCCTCGGCCCGCATGACGATGTGCCGCTGCCCGATGAAAGCCTGGGCATCGACTTCGAGGGCGAATATGGCGTCATCGTCGGTCGCGTGCCGATGGGCGTCAGCGCGCATGCTGGACAGGATCAGGTGCGTTTGCTGGTGCAGATCAACGATTGGAGCCTGCGTCGATTGGGACCGCGCGAGATGGCCACCGGCTTTGGCTTCTTCCAGTGCAAACCATCGACCAGTTTCGCGCCGATCGCGATTACGCCGGACGAGCTGGGGCCGGCGTGGTCGGAGGGACGTGTCAAGCTGGATCTGCATGTGGAATGGAATGGCGCATGGTTCGGCAATCCCAACGGCGCGCAGATGAACTACAGCTTCGGCGAACTGATTGCCCATGCGGCGCGTACACGCAAACTGTCGGCCGGCACGGTGATCGGTTCCGGCACGGTATCGAATAGCGAGCGGTCAGTGGGCTCGGCCTGCATCGCCGAGCGGCGCGTGATCGAGATCATCGACAAGGGCGAGGCAAGCACCGGCTTTATGCGCTTTGGCGATACCGTGCGCATGGCCGCGCGCGACGCACAGGGTGGCGCGCCATTCGGCGTGGTGGACCAGCGCGTGGTGCGTTTGCCGGTCTAAGGAGCTGCCATGCACGTTGTCGTAACAGGCGCCGGCGGTTTTGTCGGCGCGGAGCTGGCGAAACGCCTGCTGGCGGATGGCATCCCCGGCGCGCCACAAGTCACGCGTTTGACGCTGGTGGATCGCCAGTTCACCGAGTCGCCAGACCATCCGCTGGTGTGCACGCTGTCCGGCGATTTTGGCTCGGCCCAAGTGCTGGACGCGGTGTTCGACACACCGGTGAATGTGCTATTCCATCTGGCCAGCGTACCGGGCGGACAGGCCGAACGCGAATTCGCGCTGGGTTATGAGG
>JAIZVZ010000065.1 GCA_021768485.1 Oxalobacteraceae bacterium
GGGCCAGGGAGGGCGATGGCGGCATGGGCGTCCCGCTTGGGCGCCGGGAAAGTGCTATTTGCGTTTGCTCAATGCCATGCTTTGGCGCTCCAATATAGTGGTAAATTGCCCGTATTTTTCATGAGGCGGGAACGGCATTTCACGATGTGAAAGCCGCTGCTTTTCTGCAGCATGAACGGCTTCCATTTTGAGAAATGTCGTTTTGCATCATGGAATTAAAAAGTTAAGTCATTGAATTTTATGGATTAAATTTTAGTCATATGTCTTATATAAGACATTGCTGCTCTGCGCAATCGGGTCTATCATTGATTTAACGAATTCCGGTTTCCCTTCACTGTCTTTGTTAATCAATAGGAGCGCATCATGACAACTCGCGAGCAGCAAGTCCAGGCCCTGCAACACGATTGGGATACCAATCCACGCTGGAAAGGCGTCACCCGCAGCTACAGTGCCGACGATGTGGTTCGTCTGCGCGGTTCGCTGCAACTTGAACATACGCTGGCCAAGCGCGGCGCCCTCAAATTATGGGATTTGCTGCAGACCGAGCCTTTCGTCAATTCGCTCGGCGCCCTGACCGGCAATCAGGCGATGCAGCAGGTCAAGGCCGGCCTGAAAGCCATCTATCTGTCGGGGTGGCAAGTGGCTGGCGATGCCAATGTCTCGGGAGAAATGTATCCCGACCAATCCCTGTACCCTGCCAATTCGGTGCCGCTGGTGGTCAAGCGCATCAATAATACGTTCCAGCGCGCCGATCAGATCCAGTGGTCCGAAGGCAAGGACGACATCGACTTTTTCGCGCCCATCGTGGCCGATGCCGAAGCCGGTTTTGGCGGCGTCTTGAACGCCTACGAATTGATGAAGTCGATGATCGAGGCCGGCGCCGCCGGCGTGCATTTCGAAGATCAATTGGCATCGGTCAAAAAATGCGGCCACATGGGCGGCAAGGTGCTGGTGCCGACCCGCGAAATGGTCGAAAAGCTGACCGCGGCCCGGCTCGCGGCCGACGTCATGGGCACGCCGACACTGGTGATTGCGCGCACCGATGCCGAAGCGGCCGACTTGATGACGTCCGATATCGATGTCAACGATCAGCCGTTTTGTACCGGTGAGCGCACGGTCGAAGGCTTTTACAAGACGCGCGCCGGACTCGATCAGTCGGTGGCGCGGGCGCTGGCCTATGCGCCGTTCGCCGACCTCGTCTGGTGCGAGACCGGCAAGCCGGACCTGGCGTTTGCGCGCCAGTTTGCCGACGCCGTGCACGCCAAATTCCCGGGCAAGATGCTGGCCTATAACTGCTCGCCGTCGTTCAACTGGAAAAAGAATCTCGACGACGCGACGATTGCCAAATTCCAGAAGGAATTGGGCGCCATGGGGTATAAATTCCAGTTCATCACCCTGGCCGGTTTCCATGCGCTCAACTATGGCATGTTCCACCTGGCCCATGGTTATGCACGGCGCCAGATGTCGGCTTTTGTCGAATTGCAGGAAGCCGAATTCGAAGCGGCCGATCAGGGCTTTACGGCCGTGAAGCATCAGCGCGAAGTCGGGACCGGCTATTTCGACGCGGTGACCCAGGCCATCCAGCAAAACCAGAGTTCGACCACGGCCTTGCACGGCTCGACCGAAGACGAACAGTTTTTCGACAAAAAAGTCGCTTAAACAAGAAAATCGTTAAGCGTCTGTGCAACTGGCGCCCGGCGCAGCGCCCGGCGCCAAAAATGCGTGCCAAAAATACAAGACCAGCGGCGTTATCGAGCGCCGGCTGGTCTTGTGCTTTACTGGGACTGCGAATTTCCGCCGCTAATTCCGCTGCTAATCATGGTTCTAGTGGATAATACGTGCCAGAACGTTTTTATGGAATTGCTGCGCCTATGTTGAGTTACCGTCATGCCTTTCATGCAGGCAATCATGCCGATGTGCTCAAGCACATTGTTGAGATGCAATTGCTCGAATATATGGGGCAAAAAGACGCTGCCTATACCTATATCGATACGCATGCCGGCGCCGGTCTGTACGCGCTCGATAGCGCTTACGCGAGCAAGAATGCCGAATTTGAAAGTGGTATTGCGCGCCTGTGGGAACGCAATGATTTGCCTGGCCCGGTTGCCGACTATGTCAAATTGATCAAGGGCTTGAATCCCAGCGGCAAGATGCGCTATTACCCCGGATCGCCTTATTGCGCCGATAAAATCATGCGCGAGCAAGATCGCTTGCGTCTGTTCGAATTGCATCCGGCCGACATTAAAATTTTGCAAGATAATTTTCGCAAGGTCGAGGCGCATGCGGCCGCCCAGGGCGTGCGCGTCAGTGCGCGCGGCAAGCGCGTCATGATCCAGAAAGGCGACGGCTTTCTGGGTTTGAAAGCCTTGTTGCCGCCACCGTCGCGGCGCGGCCTGGTGCTGATCGATCCGCCTTATGAAGACAAGGCCGATTACCGGCGCGTCAAGGAGACGCTGGCCGATGCCTTGACACGTTTTGCCACCGGCACTTATGCGGTCTGGTACCCGGTGCTGCAGCGCATGGAATCGCGCCAATTCGCCGACAAGCTCAAGCAATTGCAGTGCAAGGAATGGCTCAATGTAACCTTGTCGGTCAGTACGCCATCGCCGGACGGTTTTGGTTTGTATAGCAGCGGCATGTTTGTGCTCAATCCGCCGTGGACTTTGGCGCCGATGTTAAAAGACATCATGCCTTATCTGGTGTCGGTGCTGGGGCGCGACGCCGGCGCCAATTTCACGCTCGAAACCGGGGTGCCGAAAATATTTACCGGCAAACGCGCCATATAAAAGCCGCAAGCAGAAGCTTCAGGCGGCAATTGTCGCCCGCCCCCGGCGCCGGGGGCGCGACAGGGCAGTTAATTGACCGGCAGGCGGCTTTCCGCTTGCCTGTTGCCCCGAATGAAGACCGGGCCGGCCGCCGTGCCGCCAAAGCAGCCATCTCTGCGCCATTCCTTGCCGCCACCGGCCAAGCGAAAAACTCCCACCGATTTCTTCTTTTTATCCTGCCAAATCAAAGGACGGGCGGCGTATCGCGCTTACGATGCGCTAAATTATCGCGCCATTTTCAGTGATCGCGCCATCAGACGGGCGATTGCCCTTTTGTTTTTGAGATTATTGAACTGAATTTGTTATATTCTGGGTAAATGTTAAATATGTTAAAGAATTTTAAATTTTGGTGCATAATTGATGTCTTTGAGTAACAAGTCAATGCAGTGCACAGGCGGATCAAGCGCGGTATGCGCGATTTGATTGTCAGGTGTCAATTGATGGCCGATTTTTTATTGCGCAATCTTTTGTCGGGGTTGCGCCTTCAATCGTAGATGCTTCAAATTCGATGGACAATGAATAAGCTCAGTGCAGTCAGCGAACAGAAAATGACATTGGCGAAAGAGTTTTTTCTTGCGCGCCAGCCCATCCTCAATCGCCAGCAAAATTTGATTGCCTATGAATTGCTGTTTCGTAGCGCCGCTTGCGAGGCGGTCAATGTCACCAATAATTTGACCGCGACTGCCGCCGTGATTGCGCATGCTTCCGAGCTTGGTATGGAGCAGGTAATCGGCGACATGCTCGGTTTTGTCAATGTCGATGCCGACGTGCTGATGAGCGATTTCGTCAAATTCTTGCCGCACAAGAAAATCGTGCTTGAAATCCTGGAAACCGTCAAAGTCACGCCGGCCTTGCTCGAGCGGGTGGCCGAGCTGGTCGAGGCCGGCTTTGCTTTTGCGCTCGACGATGTCATTGCCGATTCCGAGGACATACAAAAGCTGATTCCTTTTGTCGCTTACGTCAAGATCGATATCAAAGACATGTGTAACGGCGATCTGCGGACGCTGGTGCGTACGCTGAAATTATCAAAAAAGAAATTATTGGCTGAAAAAGTTGAAACACAGGCTGAATTCGACTTGTGCATGGAGCTCGGCTTCGATTATTTTCAAGGATATTATTTCGCCAAACCGTTGATCTTGAGCGGTAAAAAGATCGCGCCGTCGGAAATCATCATCATGAAGCTGATGGCCTTGATCGATTCCGATGTCGACGACAGCGAAATCGAAGCCCGCATCAAGCAAGACGCTTCGCTGAGCCTGAACTTGCTACGTCTGGTCAATACGCCGGCGGTCGGCATGCGCACCCGCATCAATTCTTTGGGGCAGGCCCTGGCCGTGCTTGGCCGGCGCCAGTTGCAGCGCTGGCTGCAAATCATGTTGTATGCCAAATCGGGCCAGGAAGGGCATTTCACTTCGCCCTTGCTGCAATTGGCAATTACTCGTGGGAAATTGCTTGAACTGACTGCGCAAAAACTGCGTCCCGGCGAACGTAGCGTGGCCGATATCGCGTTCACGGTCGGCGTCATGTCCTTGATGGATGCCTTGTTCGGTTTGCCGATGACGGAAGTGCTGCTCCAGATGGTGGTCAACGACGAGGTGCATCAGGCTTTGCTGTTTCGCCGCGGCCTGTATGGCGAAATGCTGAAGCTGGCCGAATATATCGAACATATCGAAGAGGCGGGCCAATTGCTGTTGCCGACGCTGCACCGCTTGCAGCTCGGTGCAGCGGACTTATACGATTTGCAAGTGGCCGCATTCGACTGGACCGACAAGGTCGCGCAGACGGCTGCGGCCTGAGTCTGGCGTCGTCCGGCCGCCTCGGCGCTTTCGGCGGTCCGTGCGCGGCGCCGTCTTGTCGGGCCGGCTTATTGGGCCAGCAACAGAAAAATCGTCGGTTTTTTATGAAAATCGGGCGCCCGGCCGGCGCCCAGCTCTTTCTTCCACTGGGCTGCCGTTTGGGTGCGGATCGATTCGTCGGCCAGCGTGAGGTCGGTTGCCACGCAGACCAGGGTCGCCGGCGCGCACGAATCGCACAGGGCCGCCAGCATCGCGCTGTTGCGGTAGGGTGTTTCGATAAATAACTGGGTTTGCTGTTCCTGGCGCGAGCGGACTTCCAGATGCTTGATGCGCTTGGCGCGTTCCTGTGCATCTTGCGGCAGGTAGCCGTTGAAGGCAAAACTCTGGCCATTCAAGCCGCTGGCCATGACGGCCAGCAGCAGCGAGGACGGACCTACCAGCGGCCGCACGGTAATCGCGTGGCGATGTGCCAGACGCACCAGGTCGGCGCCCGGATCGGCCACCGCCGGCACGCCGGCTTCGGAAATCAGGCCGCAATCGCGTCCTGCCAGCAACGGTTCCAGCATTGCCTGCAGGGCGCTCGAAGCGGTGTTGACATTGAGTTCGACGATTTCGATTTCTTGCAGCGGCCGTTGCAGCGGATGATGCAAGGCGACCAGTTTCAGGTGCGCGCGGGCGGTCTTGGCGTTTTCGGCGACAAAATAATCGAGGCTGCTGGTCAGTCGCCTGACTTGTTCGGGAATCAGGCTTGCCAGGCTGTCGCCTGGCGTGGCGCTGGCTGGGCCGAGGGTGTTGGGAATGAGATAAAGAATGCCGGGCATAGGTTGGAAAAGGAATGATTTAGTTAAAAAACGCCACGCCAGCGCGCCGCAGCATGCCGGTCAGGGCAATCAGCGGCAAACCGGTCAGCGCGGTCGGGTCGGTGCTGTCGACCTGGGCCAGCAGGGCAATTCCCAGGCCTTCGTTTTTGGCGCTGCCGGCGCAATCGTAGGGTTGTTCGATGCGCAGATAGGCGTTCAGCTCGAAATCGGGCAAATTGCGAAACGTGACAATGGTGTCGACATGTTGCTCCTGGGCTGCCGAGGCTGCCGGCTGGCGGTCGTCCCACAGGCATAGCGCGCTATGAAAGCAGACCTGCTTGCCGCGCATGGCTTGTAATTGTTGCAAGGCTTTGGCGTGCGTGCCCGGTTTGCCGATCTGCTCGCGGCCCATCGTCGCCACCTGGTCGGAGCCGATGACCAGCGCCCCTGGCGCGCGGCGCGCCACGCAGCGCGCTTTTTCGCGCGCCAGCCGGACTGCCGTCGCCAATGGCGTTTCGTTTGCCAGTGGCGTCTCGTCTATGTCGGGCGACATCATTTCGAATGGTAAACGCAGGCGCGTCAATAGTTCCTGGCGGTATTTGGAGCTCGAGGCAAGAATCAAGCGTGGCATGGACATGGTGTGGACAGGGTAGGGTTGGCGAACAGGTTCACAAAATGTGCAACAAATATGTGCTTAGGCTTTGACTGCAGACCGCAAAGGCTGGTATTATCGCAGGTTTTCCGGGTACAACAAACCATGAATGGCTTTGTAATCGACGGTTTCGCATTTAGCAGGCAAGGCGAACATCGCGAGGGCGATGCTGCAGTTGCCGATTTGAGCCGCTTGCAGAAAGAGTGCGCCGACCGTTCCGGCACGCTGCACTGGTCGCTTACCGGCGGCACCCATCAGATGGGTTATCCGCAGCTTACGCTGGCCGTATCCGGGGTCGTGCAATTGATGTGTCAGCGTTGTTTGATGCCGTTTGCTTTCGAGATCGATTCCGCCACCGTGCTGGTGCAGGCGAAAGACGATGTCAGCGCCGATGAAATCGAAATTGTGATCGACGATGAAAGCATCGATGTGATTGTCGGCTCGAAAACGGCCAATATCGTCGAGCTGATCGAAGATGAAGCGTTGCTGGCCTTGCCGCTGGCGCCGAAACACCAAATTTGTCCCGATGGCGCGGCCTTGAAGGCGGCGCGGGATACCACAGAATTGCCGTTTTCAGTCCTTAAGGACTTGAAGCAATAAGCCTGAGACAAGTGTGAAGTTGTGTCGGGCAAAGACGAGTCCAGCCTGGCCTGCTAGGTAATGTTGGCTCAAATGTTGGTTAGCAGGTGGGATAGTTTATTCGCAAGTAGGGTTTTGCGAATCGAATGTGTTAAAATTTTAGAACTTATGGTTTAGGAGTTATCATGGCTGTTCAACAGAATAAGAAGTCCCCGTCCAAGCGCGGTATGCACCGTTCGCACGATTTCCTGGTTGTGCCGCAACTCGGTATCGAGCCGACAACTGGTGAAACGCATCTGCGTCACCACATCAGCCCAAACGGCTTCTATCGCGGTCGTAAAGTCCTGAAGACCAAGAACGACGAGTAATTGCATCATTTCTTGTAATCCATTACAAGTATTTTGCTTTTCCGAGTTGATCGACATGCTCAGGTCTGGAAAACAATCCGAGCGGTGCGACGCTTTTCTGAGGCGTGGCACCGCTTCTTTATTTGCTGCAGCAACACGCGTGTGTCATGTTGAGTCTCGCCTGATTCTATTCAAAATGCGCTTGGAGTGCAGCCTTGAATCACGATAATGACAATCAAAATTTCAATTGACTGCATGGGAGGGGACCACGGTCCTGCTGTTACTATTGCCGCCGCCGTTTCCTTCATCCGTAAAACCCCTGACGCCGAGCTGATTCTGGTCGGCCTCGAAGACATCATCCACGCCGAACTGAAAAAGCATAATGCGCTCGATCAGCCGCGTCTGTCGGTCTCGCATGCGCCCGAAGTCATCACCATGGATGACACGCTCGAGGTCGCGCTGCGCCGCAAGCGCGATTCGTCGATGCGCAAGGCGATCGAACTGGTCAAGGATGGTCAGGTCGATGCCTGCGTGTCGGCCGGTAATACCGGGGCGCTGATGGCGATTTCGCGCTACGTGCTCAAAACCTTGCCCGGCGTCGACCGGCCTGCCATCTGCAGTCTCTTACCCAATCAAAATGACGGTCCGACGTATATGCTCGATCTGGGCGCCAACGTCGATTGCGAGCCGCACCATTTGCATCAGTTCGCCATCATGGCGTCGGTGCTGGTGACGGCCATGGAAGGCGTCAAGAGGCCTACCGTCGGTTTGCTCAACGTCGGCACCGAAGATATCAAGGGCAATGATCTGGTCAAGCAAACGGCCAAGCTGCTGCGTGCCGATCACGATAAAGGCGTGCTGAATTTTTTCGGCAATGTCGAAGGCAACGACATCTACAAAGGGACGACCGACATCGTGGTGTGCGACGGCTTTGTCGGCAACGTCACGCTGAAGGCGTCCGAAGGCGTGGCGCGCATGTTCAAGGCGACCCTGACCGGCGAGCTCAAGCGCAATCCGATCCGCATGCTCGGCGCACTGCTGGCGCGTGGCGCTTTCAGTGCAATTTCGGATCGCCTCAATCCATCCCGCTATAATGGCGCCAGCATGCTGGGCTTGCGCGGCCTGGTATTCAAGAGTCATGGCGGTGCAGATGCCTATTCTTATGAATGGGCGATCCGGCGCGCTTTTGATGCGGCCCAATATGATGTACTGTCGACGATTTCCACCACGATCGCCGAATTGATGCCGCAACCGGCTGGCAATCAAGGCCTTGCCGGAACTGCATGATAAAAATTTATAACAACAATTAGAAAAGCTTGCGTAGTTCAACAGGCTAAGGAAAAGACGCAATGACACTTTTTAGCAAAATCATCGGGACCGGCGCTTATCTGCCGCCCAAGCGGGTCACGAATCAGGAACTGACGCAGCAGCTGGCAGAAAAAGGCATCGAAACTTCGGACGAATGGATCCGTTCGCGCAGCGGCATCGGCGCCCGGCATTATGTCGAACCCGGTGTCATGTCGAGCGATCTGGCGGCTGAGGCGGCCAAGCGCGCCATCGAGATGTCGGGCTTGCCGGCCGATGCCATCGATCTGATCATCGTCGCCTCCTCGACCCCCGATTTTTTCGGCGGTTTCCCGAGCACCGCCTGCATCGTCCAGCGCAAGCTCGGCATTGCCAACGAGTGCGCCTGCGTCGATGTGCAGGCCGTCTGCAGCGGCTTTGTGTACGCGGTGTCGGTGGCCGACAGCTTCATCAAGTCGGGCGCCCATAAGAACGTGCTGGTGATCGGCGCCGAAGTCTTTTCGCGCATTCTCAACTTTGAAGACCGCGGCACTTGCGTCTTGTTTGGCGATGGCGCCGGCGCGGTCGTCATGACGGCGTCGAGCGAGCCTGGCGTGCTGTCGACGGTGCTGCATGCGGACGGCCGCCTGGGCGACATTCTGTGCGGCCCCGGCCCGGTCCAGAACGGCGTATTGCAGGGCAGTGCCTTCCTGTACATGGATGGTCCGGCCGTCTTCAAGCATGCCGTCGTGGTGCTCGAAAAAGTGGCGCACGAAGCGCTCGACAAAGCTGGCATGCAAGCTTCCGAGCTCGACTGGTTCGTGCCGCATCAGGCCAATATCCGCATCATGAACAGCAGCGCGAAAAAACTCGGCGTGCCGTCCGACAAAGTCATTGTCACGGTCGACCAGCACGGTAACACCTCGGCGGCGTCGATCCCGATGGCGCTCGACCACGGCGTGCGCGACGGCCGCATCAAGCCCGGCCACAATGTCTTGATGGAAGGCGTCGGCGGCGGCTTTACCTGGGGTGCGGTGCTGGTGCGCATGTAAGCGCGCCGATGACAGTGCCGCGCGCCTGAAGGCGTGCCGGCAAAACGGAAATGGATTGCTGCCGCCGGCGTGGCAGCGGTCGAAAACAGGTCGGGCGTTCAGGCCCGCGCAATGAGGAATGGAAGATGAGTAAATTAGCGTTTGTTTTTCCGGGGCAGGGTTCGCAGGCGGTCGGCATGATGTCCGGCTTCGCCGATAACGCGCAGGTTGCCGCCACCATGGCTGAAGCGTCGGATGTGATGCAATTCGATATCGCCAAGATGATTGCCGAAGGCCCCAAGGAAGCGCTCGATCTGACCACCAATACGCAACCGGTGATGTTGACGGCTTCGGTTGCGATCTATCGCGCCTGGCTGGCTGCCGGCGGCGCCAAGCCGGCCATCGTTGCCGGCCACAGCCTGGGCGAATATGCGGCCCTGGTGGCTGCTGGCGTGATCGCTTTCAAGGATGCCTTGCCTCTGGTGCGCTTTCGCGCCCAGGCCATGCAAGAGGCGGTGCCGGTCGGGCAGGGCGGCATGGCCGTCATTCTCGGCTTGTCCGATGAAGATGTGGCCAGTGTGTGCGATCAGGCGCAAGCGGCCGGGGCGGCCGGCGAAGTGGTTGAAGCTGTCAATTTTAATGCTCCGATGCAAGTTGTGATTGCCGGCAACCGTGCCTTGATCGAGCGTGCCTGTGAACTGGCCAAGGCCAAGGGCGCCAAACGCGCGCTGAGCCTGCCGGTGTCGGCGCCGTTCCATTCGTCGCTGCTCAATCCGGCGTCCGATCGTTTGCGCAGCTACCTCGAAAGTGTGCCGTTTGCCGCGCCTCAGATTCCGCTGATCAATAACGTCGATGTCGCCGAATTGAGCGATCCGGCTGCCATCAAAGAGGCGCTGGTGCGCCAGGCTGCGCGGCCGGTGCGCTGGGTCGAGACGATCCATGCCATGCATGCGCAGGGCGTGACCCATGTCATCGAATGCGGTCCGGGCAAGGTTCTGGCCAGCCTGACCAAGCGTATCGTGCCGGAAATTATTGGCGACTCGATCATCGACGCCGCCTCGCTCGAGCGCGTGGCCGCCTTGCTAGCTTAAATATTTGAAGGGATATACATGAATCTGGATTTGACAACGCAGGTTGCGCTGGTTACCGGCGCCTCGCGCGGCATCGGCAAGGCCATCGCTCAGGCACTGGCCGCCAGCGGCGCCACCGTGGTCGGCACCGCCACCAGCGAAGCCGGCGCGGCCGCGATCTCGGACTATCTGACGGCGATCCGTCCCGGCTGCGGCCAGGGCATGGTGCTCGACGTTCTCGATGCGGCGCGTTGCAGCGGCATTATCGACGATGTGCAAAAAGCCTATGGCAGTGTCTCGATTCTGGTCAACAATGCCGGCATCACCCAGGATCAGCTGGCCATGCGCATGAAGGACGACGAGTGGGATAGTGTGATCGCCACCAATCTGACGGCGGTCGGCCGCCTGTCGCGCGCGGTGTTGCGTGGCATGATGAAAGCGAAGTATGGCCGCATCATCAATATCACTTCGGTGGTGGCGTCGTCCGGCAATGCCGGGCAAATCAATTATGCCGCCGCCAAGGCCGGTGTGGCCGGCATGAGCCGCGCGCTGGCCCGCGAAATCGGCAGCCGCAATATCACCGTCAACTGCGTCGCGCCCGGTTTCATCGATACCGACATGACGCGCGTGCTCAATGAGGCCCAGGTTCAGGCTTTGCAGCAGCAAATTCCGCTCGGCCATTTCGGCCAGCCTGAAGATGTGGCCAATACCTGCGTATTTCTGGCATCGCAGCAAGCGTCGTATATTACCGGCACTACCTTGCACGTCAATGGCGGCATGTATATGAGCTGATAAACTCATTCATTTCGATGGAATTGAGCAGCCTGGTTTGCTGCCAGTTGGCACGAATTTTTTGAGATTAACTGAGATTGGCTGAGATTAAATAAGCAATTCCGTAATAAAAAGTTAAAAAATATGTCCGATGCCTTCGGCGGGCTGCCCGGCTCATTTGTCAGGCTGAGTTTTTAGAGGTAAGTTGACGTCAATAAGCGGTAAGTTAGAATAGGAACCGCCGCTGGCGTCAAAAATGGTTTTTTCATGCGCAAATCTGATAGAATGCGCGCACTTTCCGTCACATACACACAGGAGTCAAAACATGTCTGATATCGAACAACGCGTTAAGAAGATCGTCGCTGAACAACTGGGCGTCGCCGAAGCGGATATCAAAATCGAATCATCCTTCGTCGACGACCTCGGTGCCGATTCGCTTGATACCGTCGAACTGGTCATGGCACTGGAAGACGAGTTCGAAATGGAAATTCCTGACGAACAAGCAGAAAAAATCACTACCGTGCAACAAGCGATCGATTACGCAACAAAGCACGTCAAAGCTTAAGCAAATCGATCGACTTTAGGAGAAACGCTTGAGCCGTTCCCATTCACGTCGTGTCGTCGTTACCGGTTTGGGTTGCATCTCACCGGTCGGCAATAATGTTGCCGATACGTGGGCCGCAATCAGTGCCGGTAAATCTGGTATCGCCCAGATTACCCGCTTTGACGCCACGCCGTTTTCCACGCATTTTGCAGGCGAAGTCAAAGGCTTCAATATCGAGGACGTTATTCCTGGCAAGGAAGCGCGTCACATGGATGCCTTTATTCATTACGGCATGGCAGCCGGTATTGAAGCGGTTACCGATAGCGGCATTACGGTTACCGAGACCAATGCCGAACGTATCGGCGTCATCATCGGCTCCGGTATTGGCGGCTTGCCGCTGATTGAGGCGACCCACGCCGAATACGATAAACGCGGTCCACGCCGGATTTCGCCGTTTTTCGTGCCGGCCTCAATCATCAATATGATTTCCGGTAACCTGTCGATCAAGTATGGCTTTACCGGACCGAATCTGGCGATCGTCACCGCCTGTACCACCGGTTTGCATTGCATCGGTGCGGCAGCCCGCCTGATCGAATATGGCGATGCCGACGTGATGGTGGCCGGCGGTGCCGAGTCGACTGTCTCGCCCCTGGGGCTCGGCGGTTTCGCTTCGGCCCGTGCCTTGTCTAGCCGCAATGACGATCCCGCGACCGCTTCGCGCCCATGGGATCGCGATCGCGACGGTTTCGTGCTTGGCGAAGGCGCTGGCGTCATGGTGCTGGAAGAGTATGAACACGCGCGGGCACGCGGCGCCAAGATTTACGCTGAATTGCTCGGCTTCGGCATGAGTGCCGATGCTTATCACATGACGTCGCCGCTCGAAGACGGCAGCGGCGCCAGCCGGTCGATGATTAACGCGATGAAGTACGCCGAAATCAACGTCGACCAGGTTGCCTATATCAATGCGCATGGGACCTCGACGCCGCTCGGCGACCTGGCCGAAACCGTGGGCATCAAGCGCACGTTCGGCGATCATGCCGGCAAACTGGTGGTCAATTCGACCAAGTCGATGACCGGCCACTTGTTGGGCGGCGCCGGCGGCATCGAATCGGTATTTACCGTGCTGGCAATCCATCGTCAGATGTCGCCACCGACAATCAATATCTTTAATCAGGATCCGGCTTGCGATCTCGATTATTGCGCCAATACCGCGCGTGATATGCGTATCGATTACGCCGTCAAAAACTCTTTCGGTTTCGGCGGCACCAACGGTACCTTGGTATTCGGTAAGATTTAAGATACTTCCGTCATTCCCGGCGCCGCAATAGTCTTTGCGGCGCCGTTTTCTTTCCAAGGCTTGCGCAGCCTTATCTCCCTGCCCGCTGTCCTGGGCTATTCTGCATCGTATCCAGACGCGATCCGCTCATAGCGGTCGGCGCCATCGTTTCCGTTTGCAGGCCCACTCGTGAATTCCATCGCCCTTACAGCGCTAATCGAGCCTTCACGCATCTTGCGCGTCTTGCTGACTGTTTTTTTCGGGGCCC
The DNA here is from genome assembly GCA_021768485.1 of Oxalobacteraceae bacterium. Classification (GTDB taxonomy): domain Bacteria; phylum Pseudomonadota; class Gammaproteobacteria; order Burkholderiales; family Burkholderiaceae_D; genus JAIZVZ01. The sequence continues at coordinate 13,244 of JAIZVZ010000065.1, forward strand.
TGTGCTGCAGCGGCGCATGGCTGATCTGGCAGCGCGCAACGTGGCCTCTCGCTCTGGCGGGCTTTCTGCTGTCGCTGACAGCGGTATTTTTTTATCGTCCGCAACAGCCGTTGCAACTCGACATTTCAGGATCGGGCCAGATCCGCCTGGCGGGCCGGCCGTTCGGCGGGGCATGGCATCTGCCGTCCAATGTGCGGTCAAGCGCGGTTAATCCGGCCGTTCTGGCGCATGGTGAGCTCGTTCGCATACAGCCGCATTCGACTCTGTGGCCGGTCTTGCTATTGCTGCATCTGAAGACCGAGTCCGGACGCACGATCGGCGTCATCATCATGCGCGACAGTGTGAGCGAGGCAGTTTTTCGCGCCCTGATTATTGCAATAAAGGCAATTTATTTCAAGGGGCTGGATGCCGACGGCAATCCAGAAAAAAAGACGAAAAAACGCGAAAATTAAATGAACTTATTGCAATCCGCCAACTCTATATTCTCGGGTGGCGCGCATTGCATCAACCCGGGGATGCCAGTAGTGACGACCGAGCGCGACATTGATCAACTGCTAGTCGAACGTGTCCAAAACGGGGACAAAAAAGCGTTTGATTTGCTGGTGTCAAAATATCAAAGAAAATTGATGCGGCTGGTGTCGCGGCTCGTGTACGACCAGGCTGAAGCGGAAGATGTCGTTCAGGATGCGTTTATCAAGGCCTACCATGCCTTGCCACAATTTCGTGGTGATTCGGCGTTTTATACATGGTTATATCGAATAGGGATTAATACCGCCAAAAATTATCTTGTCAGCCAGGGGCGCCGGGCGCCGACCTCGACCGATTCCGATGCCGAGCAGGCCGAGACGTTTGAAGATGGCGGGCAACTGCGCGATATCAATTCCCCTGAGTCCTTATTGGCCACCAAGCAAATTGCCGAAACAGTCAATGCGGCGATGGATGCCTTGCCTGACGAATTGCGTACGGCGATTACGCTGCGTGAAATAGAGGGGCTCAGCTATGATGAAATCGCTGAAATTATGGTCTGTCCGATTGGAACGGTGCGCAGCCGGATTTTCCGCGCGCGCGAAGCGATCGCCGAGAAACTGCGCCCCTTGCTCGATATCGCCATCGACAAACGCTGGTAGCAAGGCTGGCACGGCGCAGAGCTGCTCGGCCGGGGCTGTCAATGTTTTATCGTAAATGCCATGCACTCATGGCCAGAGGCGGTCATGGCCAGAGTCAGGAAGAGATTTGTTTTTATTTAATGAAAGATAAGAAATACCATGTATGAAAAAGGTGTGACGCCTATGGACCGGGAAGATATTTCAGCTTTTGCCGACGGCGAAATTGCCAGCATTACGCTGCCAGCCGCGCTGGCCGTATTGGCGACCCGCGAGGGGCAGGCCAGCTGGACTCTCTATCATCATATTGGCGATGCCTTGCGTTCAGTCGATTTGGCCAGCAATGTCAGTGCCGGTTTTGCCGCGCGCATGGCCGCGCGCATGGCTGCCGAGCCGAGCCTGACGGCGCTTGCGGCCGGCTCCGCGCGGCCGGCCCCGCGTCCGCATCTGGCGCCCGGCCGTCGACGCGCGCCGCTCACGTATGCACAGTCAGTGGCGCGGGCCGGTTCGGCCGGCGCGGCACCGGTATTTCCGATGTTGCGGGCCTGGCTTGGATGGCGCGACAGCAGCGCCTCGACGCAGGCATTGAGCCAGCTCATGCTATCGTTCGCCGCCGTCGGCGCCGCACTGGCGGCGATGACGGCCGCGGCCTGGTTTGCGGCGCCGCTGTCGTCGCTTCGTGCCGGCATGGTGGCGCTCGATGGCGGTGTGATTGCGGCGCCTTTCAGCCTGCACTCGAGCGACGGCGCCGCCAGCCAGAACGGTGCCGAGGCCTTTGCGCTGCTGCCGCGCCGCGATGCGAGGGCGCCGCACATGCCCGACGCGGAGCCGGCGGTCTCGTCGGCTCCGGTGCAAGGCCGGCGCGCCACGGACAGGAAGCGCTTGATGCGCAAGGGGACATATCCAGATGGACAAATGACGGATTACTTATTGGCCCATCAAGAATTTTCTCCTTCTCCCTATCCCGAAACGCAATATGTGCGCGGCATGCCTGTTGCGGCCGATGGCGGCAAATAAGGAATGCGAGCGCCGCCGCCGCGTGCCGTAAATTGGCTCAGTACATATTGCCTCAGTACATATTGCCTCAATACATATCGTCCCAGTACATATCGTCCTCGTGCATATCGTCCTCGTGCATATCGTCCCCGTGCATATCGCGGCGTGGCGGGGCTTTTCATCGTGCTGCTGGGACTGGCCGCTGCGGCGCCGGCCTTGCCGGCGGAAAATCATCAGCTGTTCGATGTCTTAAGCAAGATCGAGCGTGCGGCTCGCCAGAGCAACTATGCCGGCACCTTCATTTATCAGGAGGGCAGCCAGATGCGCACTTCGCGTATCGCACATGTGTGGGACGGGGAAAACGAGCGCGAAAAACTTGAAATTCTCGATGGCGCGCCACGCGAGTTTATTCGCAATAACAATCAGGTCACCGCATATATTTCCGATAGCAAAACCATGCGCATCGAAACGCGGATGGCCTCCGATCTGTTTCCCTCGATGTCGATTAACAAGCGTTCCGCGGTAGGGCGCTATTACGCGCTCGGCAATGGCGAGATCGATCGCGTAGCGGGCTTGAGCGCCCGGCAGTGGTCTCTGCGGCCCAAGGACCGCTGGCGTTATGGCTATAAGGTCTGGACCGATCAGGGCAGCGGTTTGCTGCTGCGCATGCAAACCATCGATGCCGGGCATCGGCTTGTTGAGCAAATTTCGTTTACTCAATTGAACCAATTGGGTTTCGAGGCGATTCCTGCTGCCCGTCTGGCTCCTTCATTCACGCCTACCGGTGCCTGGCGTGTCGAGCGGATCCGTCTGCTGCCGGCCGCGCTGCCCGGCTGGCGCGTCAGGTGGATGCCGCCAGGGTTTCATAAAATTCAACAGGTCAAACGTCTTGTATCGCGGGAAAACACCCCAATTTCTGTTCGTAAAGCCGCAATCGCACCGGATGAGGGCATTCTGTCGCAAATCGTTTATTCGGACGGCGTGGCTGGCATTTCGATTTTTATCGAAATGGACGGTGGAAATCGGCAGGAAGGGGCGGCAAAGCAGGGCGCAATCAACATCATTAGCAAGCGTTATGGCCAATTTTGGCTTACTATCGTTGGCGAAGTGCCTGCTGTTACGATAAAACAAATTGCCAAATCGATACAATTCAAACCATAAAATGCTCATGTCTATGAAAACTAACGGTCTTTCTGTCAGTAAATTACTTTCAGTATTGTTGTTAGGCATCGCTGGCAGCATCGTTTCGCCGTTGGCAGCGAGCGCGGCTTCGCCTGCCGTGGCTACCGTTGCCGGTTTGCCCGATTTTGCCGAACTGGTTGAAAAGACCGGCCCGGCCGTCGTCAATATCCGCACGACCGAAAAAGGCCGGCCCATGGCCGGCGCGGGAGCCGGCAGCGACGATGAGGAATTGCGGGAATTGTTCCGGCGTTTTTTCGGCCAGCCGGCACCGCGTAACAAGCAGGCGCCGCAGCCTGACGACGATGTGCAACACGGGGTCGGTTCCGGCTTCATCATTTCGGCCGACGGCTATATCCTCAGCAATGCGCATGTCATCGACCACGCCGATGAAGTCCTGGTGCGCCTGATAGACAAGCGCGAATTCAAGGCCAAGGTGATCGGTATCGACGTCAATACCGACGTTGCCTTGTTGAAAATCGAAGGCAGCAATCTGCCGCGCCTGACGATGGGTGATTCCAATAAAATCCGGGTCGGCGAATGGGTGATTGCGATCGGCTCGCCATTCGATCTCGACAATACCGTTACGGCCGGTATCATCTCGGCCAAGGCGCGCGATACCCCGGGTGAAATCCTGCCGCTGATTCAGACCGATGTCGCCGTCAACCCAGGCAATTCGGGCGGCCCGCTGATCAATATGCGCGGCGAAGTCATCGGCATCAATTCGCAGATTTACAGCCAGTCCGGCGGTTATATGGGCATCTCATTTGCGGTGCCGATCTATGAAGCGATGCGCGTGGTCGAGCAGCTCAAGGCCACCGGCCGGGTCTCGCGCGGACGCATGGGCGTGACCATGACGCAAGATGAAGTGAGCAAGGATGTGGCCGAATCGCTCGGCATGGGCAAGGCGCGCGGGGCCCAGGTCGACAAGGTCGAGCCGGGCAGTCCGGCCGAAAAAGCCGGGATCCAGGTCGGCGACATCATTCTCAAGTTTAATGGCATCAATATCGACAAGCGCATCGATTTGCAGCGCGCGGTCAGCGACGCCAAGGCCGGCAGCCGGGCCGTCGTCACCGTCTGGCGCAAGGGTGCAACACGCGATATCACGCTGGTCGTCGGTGAGATGGAGCAGGAAAAAATTGCCAAAAAAGATGGCAAAAAGGCCGCGCCCGAAACGGCCAATGCGATGGGCTTGATCGTCAGCAATTTGACCGAGGCCCAAAGAAATGAACTCAAGCTCGATCTGAACTCGGGTGGCGTGCTGGTCATGTCGGCCGAAGGCGGCGCCGGGCGGGCGGGCTTGCAGGCCGGCGATGTAATCTTGCAACTCAACAACAACGATATCAAGGACAGCAAGCAGTTCAATGCCCTGGTGGCCAAGCTCGAACCGAAGAAAAATGCGGTCTTGCTGGTGCGGCGCGGTCCTTATTCGCAATTTGTGGTGGTGCGGCCGAACACCCCGTGAGCACCGCCTGCTGGTGCCGGCGGACGGGAGGCGGACGCCGGGCCGCGTGGCCTGACTTTGGACGCTTTTTTTAAGCCCGGTTCGTAAAAGTTTATTTATTGTCATTCTTTTAAATATCGACCTTGAGCTTGCCCACCCTGACTCTTTATTCGCGCAGCTATTGTCATCTGTGCGACGACATGCTGGCGGCGCTATCGGCCTTGCGCACCGAACTGGCGTTCGAACTGATTGTGGTCGATATCGATAGCGAGGCCGGGGCGGCGCTGCTGGACCGGTTCGATGAACTGGTGCCGGTGTTGCTTGGGAGTGACATTGCGGCGCCGCCGCTGTGCCATTACTTTTTCGATCGGGCCGCGGTACAGGCCTATCTATTGGCGGCACGGGCCTGAAAGGCGCTGATTTTGCCTGTCCGGGCGAGCTTGGCGGCCCGAATTGTCGGGCTTTCCCCTCTGAAATCCGGTAAAATGGCCGGATCGAACCGGCTTCATCAAAGCGCTCGCCCGGGTAAGCTTGCCCCGACCTGAGCGCTATTTTTTTCAATGTGTGCCGGTGGGCCGCACGGCAGGGCCAAAACGGCGGGGCTGTGCCCGGCTTCACCGCGCATTTTCAGTATTATGCAATCATCGTCAGTGAACCATCGCAAATGAATAACATCCGTAACTTTTCAATCATTGCCCATATCGATCATGGCAAATCGACGCTGGCAGATCGCATCATCCAATTGTGCGGCGGCCTGTCCGAACGCGAGATGGAATCACAAGTACTCGACTCGATGGATATCGAGCGCGAACGCGGCATCACGATCAAGGCCCAGACCGCGGCGCTGTCGTACAAGGCCCGCGATGGCCAGCTCTACAATCTCAATCTGATCGACACCCCCGGTCACGTCGACTTCAGTTACGAAGTGAGCCGCTCGCTGTCGGCCTGCGAAGGCGCGCTGCTGGTGGTCGATGCCTCGCAAGGGGTCGAAGCGCAGACCGTGGCCAATTGCTATACCGCGCTCGATCTGGGCGTCGAAGTAGTGCCGGTCTTGAACAAGATCGATTTGCCCAACGCCGACCCGGCCAATGCGATTGCCGAAATCGAAGATGTGATCGGCATCGATGCCGGCGATGCCGTGCATTGCTCGGCCAAGACCGGCCTTGGCGTGCTCGATGTGCTCGAATCGCTGATCGTCAAGGTGCCGCCGCCAAAAGGCGACCCGCAAGCGCCCCTGCAGGCATTGATCGTCGATTCCTGGTTCGATAATTATGTCGGCGTGGTGATGCTGGTGCGCGTGGTCAACGGCACTTTGCGGCCCAAGGAAAAGATTTTGCTGATGGCCAGCGGCACCAATCACCTGGTCGAAAGTATCGGCGTCTTTACGCCGAAATCGGTGTCGCGCGAGACGCTGTCGGCCGGCCAGGTCGGCTTCATCATCGCCGGCATCAAGGAATTGAAGGCGGCCAAGGTTGGCGATACCGTGACCGCGCTGGCGCGGCCGGCGCAAGCGCCTTTGCCCGGCTTTAAGGAAGTGCAGCCGCAAGTGTTTGCCGGCCTGTTCCCGGTCGAGGCCAACCAGTACGATGCGCTGCGCGATTCGTTAGAGAAGCTCAAGCTGAACGACGCCGCCCTGCAGTACGAGCCGGAAGTGTCGCAAGCGCTCGGCTTCGGCTTCCGCTGCGGCTTCCTCGGCCTGCTGCACATGGAAATCGTGCAGGAACGGCTCGAGCGCGAGTTCGACATGGACTTGATCACGACCGCGCCGACCGTGGTCTATGAAGTCGTGCTGCGCGACGGCACGTTGCTGATGGTCGACAATCCATCGAAGATGCCGGACCCGTCGAAGATCGAAGAAGTGCGCGAACCGATCGTCACGGTCAACCTGTACATGCCGCAAGAATATGTCGGCTCGGTCATCACGCTGTGCATCCAGAAACGCGGCGTGCAGATGGACATGAGTTACCATGGCCGCCAGGTCAAGCTGATCTATGAAATGCCGATGGCTGAAATCGTGCTCGACTTTTTCGACAAGCTCAAGTCGACCTCGCGCGGCTATGCCTCGATGGATTACGAATTCAAGGAATACCGGACCTCGGACGTGGTCAAGGTCGACATGCTGATCAATAGCGAGCGCGTCGATGCGCTGGCCATCATCGTCCACCGCTCCAACAGCCAGTACCGCGGGCGGGCGGTGGCGGCCAAGATGCGCGAACTGATTCCGCGCCAGATGTTCGATGTCGCGATCCAGGCCACCATCGGTTCGAACATCATTTCGCGCGAAAACGTCAAGGCGCTGCGCAAGAATGTTTTGGCAAAATGTTATGGCGGCGATATCAGCCGCAAGCGTAAACTATTGGAAAAACAAAAAGCCGGTAAAAAACGGATGAAACAAGTGGGTTCGGTTGAGATTCCACAAGAAGCGTTTTTGGCTATTTTACAAGTGGATGAAAAATGAACCTGCAGGCAATTCTTGGTAATTTTGCATTAATTTTATTTGTCTTGACTGTCATCACCGGGGTGATCTGGTTTCTCGACCGTTTTTATCTGGCCAAGCAGCGCCGCCAGCTGGCCGACGACACCTTGCGTGCCTTTGATGCGCGCAATGCGCAATTGAGCGCCGAAGGCTTGAAGCTGCAGCAGAGCGGGCGGGCGCAGATGGAAGCCAATTTGCTGCGCCAGCCGGCATGGATCGAGTATTCGGGCAGTTTTTTTCCTGTGATCGCCATGGTGTTTTTTGTGCGTTCGTTCTTGTTTGAGCCATTCAAGATTCCATCGAGTTCGATGGTGCCGACCCTGCAGATAGGCGATTTAATCCTGGTAAATAAGTTTTCTTACGGCATACGCCTGCCGATCTGGAACAAGAAAATCATTGAAGTGGCGAGTCCGCAGCGCGGCGACGTCATGGTGTTTCGCTTTCCGCGCAATTTGAATGAAAACTATATCAAACGCGTGATCGGCGTCCCCGGTGATAAAATCGTATATAAGAACAAGCATCTGACGGTCAACGGCCAGCCACTCACGTATGAAGCGCTGCCCGATTACCTCGATGATGAAAAGTTGATATATTTGAAACAATATGCCGAAAATCTGACCGGCGTGACGCATAAAATGGCGATCAATGAACAGGCGGCGCCGATCGCGCTGCAAAACGTTTTCGATTTCCCGTCGCGCGAACAGTGTAGCTATGATTACGACGGTTTTGCCTGCACAGTGCCGGCGGGCAATTATTTCATGATGGGCGACAATCGCGACAACAGCGCCGACAGCCGGTATTGGGGTTTTGTTCCCGATGAAAACATTGTCGGCAAGGCGTTTTTCGTCTGGATGAATCTGAGTAACCTGAAACGCATCGGCAGTTTCAAATAATCGGCAGTTTTCGATAAAGCGATATCGCAACGACAGGGAGTGCGCATGAATCTGTTTCGGACAGCGTGTAGTACGGCGTGCAGCAAGGCGTGCGTTACTGCGGCCAGCGGCAAGACCGGCGGCCGCCGGCAGCATGGCTTTTCGCTGACCTCCCTGATTCTGTTGCTGGCCGTAATCGTCATGCTGGTGGTGCTGGCGTTCAAAATCGTGCCGGCCTATCTTGAATACCGGGCCATCAACACGGCGATTGCCGCGCTCAAGTCCGGTTCCAGCGTGCGGGAAATCCAGTCCGATTTCGACCGCCGCGCCGGCGTTGCTTATATCACTGCGATAAGCGGCAAGGATCTCGACATTGTCAAAAATGGTAATGAATTCGATATCGCTTTTGCTTATTCTAAAAAGATTCCTTTGTTTGGCCCCGCCAGTCTGGTGCTTGACTATGCCGGCTCGACCGATTCCACTGCTGTAAAAAAAGCTGCCGACGATGCGCCGAAATGACACGCTCTCGCAGCGATAACTTGAATATGAAAGACTTATGAATCTCGCGTTATTGCAAAGCAGGCTAGGCCATACGTTCTCGGATGCTGCATTATTGCAGCAAGCCTTGACGCATCGCAGCCATAGCAGCGTGCATAATGAAAGACTGGAGTTTTTGGGCGATTCAATCCTTAATTGCGTCGTCGCCTCGATTTTATTTGACCGCTACAGCCTCATTAATGAAGGCGATTTGTCGCGCTTGCGCGCCAACCTCGTCAAGCAGCAATCCTTGTATGAAATCGCCCAGCAGCTCGAGCTGTCGCACTTTTTGCGGCTCGGCGAAGGAGAATTGAAGTCGGGCGGTTTCCGCCGGCCGTCGATTCTGGCCGATACGCTTGAAGCTTTGCTTGGTGCAATCTATCTCGATGCCGGCTTTAATGTCGCGCGCGACGTGATCCGCGCTTTTTATATTCCGATTCTCGACACCGTCGACCCGCAAACGCTGGGCAAGGATGCCAAGACTTTGCTGCAGGAATATTTGCAAAGCCGCAAAATCGCCTTGCCGCAATATAACGTCGTCGCCACCCACGGTGCCGCGCACAGCCAGGAATTCGAAATCGAATGCCTGGTGCCCAAGCTCGACATCCAGGTGTTCGGCCGTGGCGGCAGCCGCCGCGCCGGCGAACAGGCGGCGGCCAAGCTGGCGCTGGCGGTGGCCGAAGCGGCGCACCTGAAAGGTCCGGCGGCGCGCAAGAGCAAGCCGCGCAGCGCGCAAATGAAATTGACCGGGATTGCCACCATCCAGACCGATGCGCATGACGAACCGCCGGCGCCCGAGGCAAAAGCCGAGGCGCGGCAAAATGCCGACACCAAGACCGGAAAGACCGTAAAATCGGTCTGATTACACGGCCTGCGGCATCGATGCCGCA
>JAIZVZ010000205.1 GCA_021768485.1 Oxalobacteraceae bacterium
CTGATGAGCGGCATGACGACCCAGGTGCAGTTCATCGTCGCCCAGGCCAAGGATGCGCTGCTGCTGCCTGCCAACTTGCTGGGCAAGCGCGATGCGGCGGGGATGTATCAGATCCATGTGGTGAGCCCCGACCGGCGCGTCGTCGCGCGCAAGGTGAAGATCGGCTTGCGCACGGCACAGCAGGCACAAGTGCTGTCCGGCCTGGAAGCGGGCGAGCAAGTGCTGGTCGGTCCGGTACCGGCGCTGGTGCTTCAGCCCAAGCCGACCGTGTCGGTGGGTACGCCATGAGCCAACGCACCAGGCGCTGCGGCGTGACATTGGCGAGCTGCCTGGTCGGCGTTTTGCTGGCCGGCTGCGCACACACGATGACCGTGACGGAGCCGGCGCCGACGGTTGAATTGCCGGCCGGCTGGTCGCAGGCCGGAAAGCCTGGCAGCCAGGCGTGGCCGGACGCCCACTGGTGGCAACGCTTCGGCAGCGACGAGCTGAGCCAACTGGTGCGCGAAGGCCAGGACAGCAATCTGGAACTGGCGGCCGCGCTATCGCGAGTGCGTCAGGCGGAAGCGCAGGCGCGAATCGCCGGGGTTTCGCTGCTGCCCACCGTCGATGCTTACGCCGGCGCCAGCCGGGATCTGCCGATCGCCGGCAATCACAACGCCAACGTTTCATCGAGCGGACAGTTGCAGGTGTCTTACGAACTCGATTTCTGGGGCAAGAACGCCGCCAGCGTGGCCGCAGCCGAGGCATCGCTCAGGGCCAATTTCTACGACCGTCAAACCGTGGCGCTCACCGTGACCAGCGGCATCGTGTCGACTTATCTAAAACTGTTGTCGCTGCACGATCGTCTTGACGTGGCGCGCGAGAACGCCAGGACTGCGGAGCGTGTGCTGTCGCTGGTCGAGGCGCAGAGCAGCGTAGGCGCCGCCACCTCGGTCGACCTGGCACGCCAGCGTTCCGCAGTCGCCAGTCAAAATGCCACCATCCCGGATTTGCTGCAGCAGGAGCGCGAGGCGCAAGCCGCACTGGCCATCTTGCTCGGCCGTTCGCCGCAAACCTTCAAGATCAGTGATAGCGGACTCAACACCATCAGCCTGCCCGAAGTGACGCCGGGCATGCCATCCGAACTGCTGTCGCGGCGCCCCGATATTCAGCGTTCGGAAGCGGTCCTGGCGGCCGCCAGTGCGAACGTCGAAGTGGCGCGCGCGGCACTGTTTCCCAGCATCCGCCTGACCGGATCGACAGGCACGCAAAGCAGTGCCTTGACGTCGCTGCTCAACGCGCAAAATCTGTTCACCAATATCGGCACC
>JAIZVZ010000206.1 GCA_021768485.1 Oxalobacteraceae bacterium
GGCGCTGATCTCCGACGCCGGTCACATGGTGACCGACGCCGCCGCGCTGGGCCTGGCCCTGCTGGCGCAGATGATCGCCAAGCGGCCGCCGTCGCAACATCACTCGTTCGGCTTCGGCCGCGCCGAGGCGCTGGCGGCCTTCGTCAACAGTCTGGTGCTGCTGTTCCTGGTGGCGTGGATAGGCTATGAAGCCATCAGCCGCTTCCGCCATCCGGAGGCGGTGCATGGCGCCACTGTCTTCATCGTCGCCGGCATCGGCCTGGTGATCAATCTGGTGCTGGCGTGGATACTGTCGCGCGGCGACAGTAATATGAACACGCGCGCCGCGCTGGTGAATGTGCTGGGCGACCTGCTTGGATCGGTGGCCGCGCTGGTGGCCGGCGCGGTGATATATTTCACCGGCTGGGTACAGATCGACCCGCTGCTGTCACTGTTCGTCGCCGTGCTGATCCTGAAATCGACGCTGAGCGTGCTGTATGAGTCCTACCACTTCCTGATGGGCGGCGTGCCGCATGAGATCGACTACCTCAAGGTAGGCGAAGACCTCGGGCTGATCGACGGCGTGTGCTCGGTGCACGACCTGCACGTATGGGACATGGCGCCCGGCCAGCCGGCGCTGATCGGCCACGTTGAAATCACCGACCTCGAACGCTGGCCAGCCATCCTGCACGCCATCAAAGCCATGCTGCTCGAAAAACATGGCATCGACCACATCACCCTGCAAGCCGAAGTCGCCCCGCAAGGACATGCATGACCAGCCGAGGCGGGACAGTGGCCGCCACGGTCGCACTCATGCTAGCAAAAGCAAGCAGCGCATGTTCTTGCCCGCCCATAGAGCCGGCCGGTTTCGTCCACGCCAAGCTAAAACGCTTACCCGCCAACGCCCGTGGCGCACTATTTCTGATGCCACCCCGGTCGTCAGCCGCGCGTGAAAAAGATTTCATCCTCACATCCAACAACGGCAAGGAGGAAGTAAAGCTAACGCAACTGGCTGTGCCGGACCTGATTCGCGTTGAACCCAAAAACGGAATTCGGCCGGGTGCGCAATACATGCTTCGGTACACAGGCGCGACAAAATACTGGGCATATCCTAGCGCCATCGATTTCGTGATCGATAAAGCGAGTACAGGACCACTCCGCTATGACATTCAATTGGAAGGCGCGCCACAACGGCGCCTGCTCACGATGGGCGATGGCCGTGGCAGTTGCGCCAGCAATCAACCGGTCATCGCGCAAGACTTCCGATACAAATTGCCAGCTGATTTGCAGCCATATCGCCAGGCAATCATCTATCGCT
>JAIZVZ010000141.1 GCA_021768485.1 Oxalobacteraceae bacterium
GAGACCGCGAAGGAGGCCGCGACCGAAGAGGGCGCGGAGACCACGGTTTATCTGTACGACCCAATCGTGGGCAGCCGCATGCTGGCCGAGTACTTCGGGTATGTGTGCGCGCAGGAGATGGTGCCATCGATTGATGGCGTGAAGAGCGGGACCATCGTGCTTCGCGTGAATTGCCCTGGCGGCGATGTCTTCGCCATGCAGGCGATCATGAATTCGCTGCGCGCCGCATCCGAGCGCGGCGTGCGCCTAGTCGGCCAAGTGGATGGCGTTGCCGCCAGCGCGGCGACTGGCATTCTTGCCGTCTGCGACGAAGTAACGATGGGCGCCGGCACCCAGTACATGATCCACAACTCCCAAGGCATGGCGATGGGTGACCGCAATGAGCTGCGCGCGCTCGCGGACCTGATGGAGAAGGTCGACGGCGGCATACTCGCCGCGTACAAGGACAAGACGGGGAAACCCGAAGCCACCATTCGGGCGTGGATGGATGCCGAGACCTGGTTCACGGCGGAGCAGGCGGTCGACAACGGCTTCGCCGACAGCGTCAATACCTTCGGGAAAAAGTCGAAAGCATCCGCCGACTGGAAGCTGGACGCGTTTGCCAACGCGCCGAAAGCAGCCAGCGCGGCGCCGGCGCCGTCGACAGAACCGACGATGGCAACCGAAGATCACCGCGCCCGCCAGCAACAGCGCATTTCCATGCTAGCCCGTTTCCAACCCGGCTGACGCTCTCGCGCCGCCAAGCAAGCCGCCCTCGGGCGGCTTTTTTATTTCCGGCCGCGAGAGCGGACCAACCTCAGAAAGGCACTCAATGAGCAAGCTCGCAAATCTGCGCGCCCAGCGCGACACCGTGGCCAAGAAAGTCCATGACCTGAACAACAAGTATCCCGCCGACCAGCGCATGCCGGCCGCCGAGGCGGGCCAGCTCGATACGCTGCTGGCCGAGGTAGAGTCGATCGACGCCGAGATCGCGCGCGAGCAGCGCGTGGCGCAACTGGCCGGTGAGAATCCTGATAATCAGCACCAAGTTGCCGTTGCTGCGGCCACGCGCCCAGGCGGCGCCCAGACCGACGAGGGCGCCGCGCTGCGCGCGATGCTTACCGGCGGCCTGATGGCGCTGACCTCCGAGCAACGCACCGCAATGGCCGCACGCGTGAACCCGGACATCCGCGCCGCGATGTCCACCACCACCGGCGCGGAGGGCGGCTACACGGTCGCCACCGAATTCAACCGGACGCTGATTCAGGCGATGAAGGCAGCGTACGCCGTGCGCAGCGTCGCCAGCGGCATTCAAACGTCGACCGGCGCACAAATGCTGTTCCCGACTGCTGACTCCACTGCGGAAGAAGGCGAGATCGTCGGCCAAAACACGCTGGCCACTGTCGGCGAAACGGCCTTCGGACAAGCATCGTTGGATGTCTATAAGTACAGCTCGAAGTCGATCGCACTGCCGTTTGAGCTGCTGCAGGACTCGATGTTCAACGTCGAGGGCTATATCTCCAACCTGCTGCTGCTGCGCAAGGGCCGCATTCAGAACCGCCACCATACCGTCGGCACCGGCTCCGGCCAGCCGCGCGGCATCGTCACCGCCGCCACCGCCGGCAAGATTGGCGCTGCGGGCCAGACCCTGACCGTTACCTATGAGGACCTGGTCGAGCTGGAGCACTCGGTTGATCCGTTCTATCGCACCACTGGCAAGTGGATGATGCACGACGATACCCTGAAGGTTTTGCGCAAGATCAAGGATAACAACGGCCGCCCGATCTTCGTCCCTGGCTATGAGCAGGGCAATCCAGGTGGAGCACCAGATCGCCTGATGGGCCGGGAAATTGTCATCAACCAGCACATGCCGGTAATGGCGGCCAATGCCAAGTCGATCCTGTTCGGCGACTTCTCGAAATACCTGATCCGCGACGTCATGGACACCACCGTCTTCCGCATGACCGACAGCGCATTCACGCTGAAAGGCCAGGTAGGTTTCGTCGCGTTCTCCCGCTCCGGCGCAAACATGGTTGATGTCGGCGGCGCCATCAAGTACTACCAGAACTCCGCAAGCTAACCCTGGGCGGCGGAGCAATCCGCCGTTTCGTCCAACGAACGAGAGAACGATATGGTAAAGAAAACTCAAGCCGATCAAGCGGTAGCCGACACCGCTGGCGCCACCGACACCACGAGCACCACCGACACCACGAGCACCAACGGCACCAACGGCGCCGCAGAGGCCGCCAACGCGCAATCTGCCGGCAGCTCCGCCGAGGAAGTATCAATTCAGGTATCTGGCACCGATGCTACCGGCGTCGAATCCGCGGCGGAGTCCGGCCAGCCCACGCCTGTTGTTTCGGCCCGAGTGCTGGCGTTTTGCGGTCTCGGAAAGCCGAACGACGTGATCGAGATTGATGCCGAGTTGGCGGCCACTCTGGTCGGGACTGTCGACGTCAGCCCTGAGGCCGTGGCTTACGCGAAGTCCATCGCTGGGGAATAAGCATGACGATCCGCCTGTTGTGTGCGTATGCTAAGTATCCCGTGAATGCCATTGTTACGCTCGATGCTGGCACCGAGAACGGTCTGGTCAATGCAAAGATGGCTTCGACGGATACCACTGGCGGCAATGTCTATATTGAGCCGCCGGCACCATCGCGCTCCGTCGCGGCCAATCTCGTCTACGACTATGTCAACAGCCTGCTTGGCTTAGCGTCCATCGATGGCTCGATTCTGCCGCTGGGCGGCGGCTCTGCACTTACCCGGCCCGGCGCACCGGTAATCGGCGTATCCATCGCAGGAAACGGCAGCGTGACGATCAATTGGAGCACCGGATCGAATGGCGGCCTACCGATTCAATATTTTGTTGTCACCTTGTCTAACGGGCGCCAACTGCTAGCTGCCGCTGGCTCCACGTCAATCACTTTCTATGGGCTTCCGAATGGCGCGCCTGTTACAGGCGTTGTATACGCCGTAAATGGCGCTGGACCAGGTGACAAATCGGCGGCGTCCGAAGCCGTTACGCCCGTTGCAGCCTCGAAGCCAAACGCCCCCATCCTGGGCGATATCTCCGCTGGTGATGGCGTTGTGGTTGTGCCGCTGTCTTCGGGCGGAGACGGTGGCGCGCCAATCACCAGCTATTCCGGCACGCTCAGCAATGGAATGACCGCAACCGCACTGGCCGGCGCGACGGAAATCCGCTTCACCGGCGTGCCAAACAATGCGGTCGTGACCGCGAGTGTCAAGGCGAACAATGGGGTAGGTGCCAGCGTGGCCGCCACTTCCGACCCCGCGCGCCCAGCCGCAGGCTTGGTGACGAATGAGCTGACCCGCCTGATGATGTCGTACCCGGCATATGCGAACGCCAACAGCGTCTATCAACCGCTGGGCAGTATGAATACGAACTACCCCGAGGCGAATGGCGGCGGGCCCGGCACCTGCATGCTGATCGCCGAGTTGCAGGCGGACGCTTCGCACATCCAGCTGATCGTAGCCAACCCGCCGAACAACACGCAGGCGCGCACCATCGTCGGCGCAACCGTCGTTTGCCCCGCCACGCTTACCGACAAGCTGCTTGACTCCCTGTTCACTACCGAGGCTGTTGACATCACTTTCGGCGGCAACGTTGGGGTGACCATCCCTGCCGTAACGACCGCCGGTCAGACCTCCGCCAATATCGGCGTGTCCGATTGGATTCCGATCACGACCAAGGCCCGTACAGATGTGGTTGGTGCGCCCCCCATCGTCGCCTTCCGTGAATGCGCCATGTATCCGACATACGCGAATGGCGCATACGGCGCGCCGTACTTTACGCTGACCGGTGCGCAGTGGGGCACCGACCGCGGCGCGATGTTCGCTGTGGCGCGCTCGGGCAACACGCTGCGATCCGCTCATGGCGCCTCCGCCGCAGTCGGCGCGCAATGCACCATCCTGGGCTTCCGCTACCGCCTCAAGTCGGGGAATGGCATGTGCGTCGCCTGGTTCGGTTCGTCGATCACCAACAGCGACATCAGCGGCCTGGTCAAGCGCCCCTTCTCCTACGGCAACCGTTCCGCCGCGCTGAACAGCTCGAACGCGATGCCGATCGAGTACATCAATGGCGGCCAAAGTGGCCAGACGCAGGACAAGGCGGCAAAGTGCGCGGAAGACTTCATTCCCGTGCTGAAGCCGACGCACACGGTTATCGAGTTTTGTAACGTCAACAATATCTCGACCGCGAACAGCGCTTCGTTTGATACGCTGCGCACGGCAAACACGCGCATCATCACAGCAGCGAACGCTTCTAGCTCCCGCGTGTGCATTTACAACACCTACACCCGTAATGTGGCCGCGTCTCCGACGGACACCAGCTACTACGATGCCGCTGGCGACGCATTGCGTCTGGCGTTCCACGCGGAGTACAAGGCGCTTGGCTATCCGCTGTTGAACACCAATAGCTATATGTCCGACGGCAACAGCCCATCGGCGCTACCAATGGTCAGCAAAGGAGCCGCTGGCAACTACACCACGATCGGCGACGGCGTGCACCACGCAGCATATTCCGACACCAATGTGCTGATCCCCCGTGCTACCGCGTTTGTCGGCCGACTGCGCGACCGATACTTTGGGGTTTGACCATGATCTGGTCCGCATACGTCATCGCCTTCCTCGTTGGCACCGACCCCTACGGCTACCAGTACGCCGTAGGGGCGCAAGAGGTCTACGTCTACAGCGCTGGCGACGCGGCAACCGAGGTCGATTGCATCCAGATGGCCGACGAGGGGCGAAAAAGGTACGCCAACCTAAACGGCTTGAAGGACTACAAGGTGCTGAAATTTCGCTGCGTCCCCGGTGATGTCGGCCGCCAGCCACTTTAACCAAAACGAGTGCCATGCACGAGTAACGCCGCAGTGCATGCGCATCTACCTATATCCGGAGCATATGGGATGACGAACGTCCGCACCACGCCACCTTCGGCGCTGCCAGTGTCCATCGATACGGCAAAAGTCGCACTGCGTATCGACGGTGATGATCTCGACCCCCAGATCGCGATCTGGATCAAGGGTATCGTGGCCGATCTTGAGCATGAGGTCGGCCAGTGC
>JAIZVZ010000066.1 GCA_021768485.1 Oxalobacteraceae bacterium
CGTCTATAGCTTTAACGATGATGATTTGTGGATGGCAAGCGGCAAGGTCAGCAAAGGAACGGCCACCAATGTGCGCTTGTGGAAGGATTTGCTGGAGAAGATGGCGAAAGAGCAAAAACTATAATGAGTTAATATCCTCGTTAGGTCGTCGTGTACTCACCAGCACATTCTATTTCAAACGCATTTGCAGGAATAACAGCTTGATTAAAGGCGGCAATCCCAGTATTTCCACTAAAATAAATACGTAAGGTACCGAAAATACCATTTAACGATGCTGATGCATTCAGACGGCAAGTTACACCGCCACTCACTGCCAAACCGACCACCCCAGCAGCACAAATTGTCAACACGTCTCCATAACTCATTGTCGCAGCAGTAAGCGGCAGGCTTACTTGAACAAGTCCCGTACCAGTGTGTCCAGCAGCAACTGCAACGCGAATTTTAAAAAACACGCGTTTTCCGATTCGATAATACAAGCCTGTCTGTTCTGTGTAGGTACCGACACCCACCGTTGATGCGCCACCAACAATCGGGCTGTAATGACTCACAATTACGTCAGACTCTTCCGCCTCAAAAAATTGGCCGAGGCCATTCAGAGTATTCCCCATAAAGCGATTTGTGGATGGCGTCAGCGTATGTGCGACTTCTTTTACGATCGCATATAAAGTCTTTCCGGTCGGAGCACTGAATTCATTATCATTTAAAGTGATATTGGTTGATATCCCCGAATTAAAATCAAGCGCATTTGACGCCCCCCCTACACCGGTCCCGCAATCTATAAATTTGTTCCCTTTGATACTAATGTAATTTGCAGCGTTAATTATCATTCCGTTGCCTCTCGAAGAACCGCAACGAATTAATCTGCTGCTAGAAATTTCAATATCTCGAACCGAATAAGTTCCCCCCAATAAAAACGGTCCGGTAAAGTCTGAAAATGTGCAATTTTCTACTTTAACTCTTTTCCCATCCTGGATATTCAATGACATAGCACCGGCTGATGCGCAGAGGTTACTTATTATCAGATTATTTTCCACGCTAGTGTCTGTTGGAGATCTGTAGGTAAGAAAGGTAACTATAGCTCCGGTACCAACATAATTTTTGACCTTAATATCATTAATCAGAATATTGATTGGCGTAGTTGTTATAACATTAGATATGATAAAACCTATACACCCAACGTTTCCTCCTACATTAGAGCCGCAAATATTATTAATAGTAATATTCTTAATAATTGAATAGGCATGTGCATTAGGCTCGAAATCAATAGCACCCGGCATTGTTGACTTTGTTATTTTTTCAAAACTGCAATTTTCAATAACTATTCCGTCAATATCGAGAACAGAAATTCCATTTCTATTTTCATTGTTGACGCCATCAAACCGACAATTTCTTACGACAAGTCGCTCATTATGTCGTTCCGCGGTACCCGAATCCCCTGAACCTACATATAAACCGTCTCCCCTAAACGCAAAAAATTTTACATTCTCCACAAGGACATCAGAGACCGCACTTAAGAAAAGTAAATGACAATGTTCAAGAAGTACGGGAGTTGCAAGAGGCCCAGCCAACTGTAAATTGGAAATTACAATATTTTTTTTGTTATCTAAAACAGAAGGCGTTCCTCCATCATTTTTATTTGCGGCCAACAAAAAATCACCATCTATTGCAGTAGATTTTTGCTTAATGACAGTTGACCAGCCATCGCCGTATAGATGACTTCCGTCTTGCAAAGAGACATTCAAACAGATATAGGTTGCTGCCGGCGCAAATACATCGGGATTGGCTAATAATGCGGCATTAAATGCCGCAGTATCATCGTTTATCCCATCACCAGTTGCGCCAAACCATTTTACATTTGCGGGACCGGTATAGACTCGTTTCCAACGTCGCCCATCCGTCGCAACGATAATAGTGCCACTGTTGTCAGGACTCGTAATATCAGCGGCATCAACAACAAAGGATCCGGCAATCCCCTGAGCTGTAACGTCGATCCAATTCAGCGTACCGGAATACGCTCGCAGTGAAGCATAATCGACAATCTCCAATTCAAAACTTTGCACTACTTTATCTGAGGCGCTCATTTTTATTTATGCCTGAAAAGTATGACCGCAGGTCAAAATTAGTCCCGGTCTAAGGTAGAAATTCCCGACTCTTTGAGGTGACCAGAAATGGCTTTCTCGCTTGCCTGGCGGGCGAACTCCGCCGGGACTATTTATTGGCGTAGGGTCACTACTCCCAACCATTAATTCACGACTTTAAAACAGCAAAAACTATAAAGATGATGCTATTTCCTTAAACGCATTTTCTCGGCATCCACGTGCGTGTCGACAGGAAGCGTCCACATTACTTATTTCACAGTTAATCCCTTGCTAGTCAGAATAGGCTTTGGGTTATAGTTAGTCGAATAAGTGTTTTTTTCCATAATGCCGTCGGCCTGGCGGGCATTAATGGTAATCGCCATTTTTTCGGTAGGCTTGGATAGATTGAAGGTGTTACCACTAATAACAACGTTTTTTATTATGAATCCCGGATTCACAAAATAAATAGCATTGACTACATCGGTGAAGGTATTGTTAGTTATCGACAACAGACTCCCAACACTACCGTCCCCCAAATCCAAACCCGAACCCGTGATACCGTAAGCACCAAAGCCACTGGCCACGTTAGAGTCAAAGCGCAAATCGACGATTTTGTAATGCTGCATCAATCGGCCGCTTGCGTAATTTAGACCAATAAATTTACTATTGTGAATGTTCAGCAGGGAGCAATGTTTAATTGTGTTGCCATTGATAAAAAAGACAGGGTTCTTCAAACCGGATCGTTGGTAAAACTCACTGAAAGCAATTTCAACATCATTGACGCTGTACTGCGGAGCCGCGATAGAGAACGCCAGCAGAGTATTTTTATGAATACCATTTTTCACGACAATGTTTGTAATAGGCTGATAATTTGAGGCGATCCAAAAACCTTGGTCGTAATTATTCGAATAACAGTTTTTTGCCTCGGCATTACTGCCATGCAGCTCAAACAGAGCACCATGTACCGGCCGCTCGGCATCGCCCCGCAGATTTTCATATCGGATGAACTCACCATTGCAATAAAACGAAGAATGGTCTTTGTTAAAATTGCCCAATAGGCCAGATCCACAATCATATGCTTCACAGTTACGTAGCGTGATATTTCTCTGCCCCATTTCCGAGCTGGCCGGAAAAAATATGCATTGATTTCCGGGCGTTGCCATTATTTTGATATCTTCACAAACAATATTAATACCACCATTAACTGAAACGATAGATGCATTATTGCGCGGCGAGTCCTGTGGACCTAGCAAGTTGTGGGCGCCATTCCAATCAACAGTGAACCTCGAAAACCGGCAATCGCGCAAAGGTGCTGGCTGTTTCGTTCCGATGACATTGGGGCCTGTCGTGCCGGCATACCTGGCGTTTTCTCCGGCCTTAATTTTGAAGATGGTGACATTCTTACCGTCCCCTACCAGACTAACATTGTCACGTGCAACGATATAGGTGTAATCGGCATGTTCATCCTTGCTGCTAGTGCCCAGCAAGTATATTCCGGCTGGAAACCGTACCGTCCCGCCCCCCGAGCGAAACACCGCCAGCACCGCTGCATCACACGCGGCCGCCACATCGATCAGGGCAGTGCCGGCACGAACATCGGCGACTTGTTCCTGCGTCATAAAATCAAAGACGCTCACTACAGCAGGCGCCAGCTTGCTATCTGCTGTGCTCGCCCTGAGCCAGCCATGCCAGCCCAATAGAGTGCTGCCAATGGAAGCCAAGGTAAGGCGTCTTTGTTTATTGAGTCTGGTGGCGTTCATATTATCTCCGTTCTGTGACTGGTATAAGTTTCGGTATCAACGCCGCGTGTTCAGCGTTTCGGTCGTAGTGGAATGTAATGGACGGGCTTTCCGGTCGAGAAACTGTAGGGCCATTCATGCCCTGAAATACGCAGTGCGGCGCCGGTCAGCAAATAATCGAATGCTGCTGGTTGTATGGCAACAACTGCCGCACACGCTAGCATGCCGCCACCAAGTTGACGGAAATAAAATACTGTCGCCAATGCACGTTCCGCAATCTGAATAAACGTCAGGCTAACGATCACACCTAGAATAAAGCCTGCTATCGATTCCGATGCAGAGTGAAAACCAAGTACAACCAGAAAAACACCTACCAGCAAACTGAATATCAAGGCCGATAAAACAGCGATTATGCGCAACAATCGCTGTAAAGGTTGGACTAACAGGTAACATGCCGCCGGGATTACAGCACTGGTTAACATTGCGTGTCCGCTGGCAGCTTTGAATGCCAAAAGCTTCACCCCTTCCCCCCATCCAATAAACAGGATTTTTGATGCGACAACTAGACCAAGTCCGGCGCAAAACAGAAACACCCACCAAGCAGTCAATTTCCAGCGGCAGCCAAACAGCAGATACGCCGCAATCGCAGCCGCCACCGGTAACATAAAAGTTGGATTCCCAGCATAAATAAGCGAACTAAACAAGTACATGTCTCCGGATGCCTTTACTCATCAAATCTTGTTAGCTAGCGCCAGTACACTGTCTAGTGCGTTAACAGTCGCTTCGATATCGGTTCGACAAAGAGTCGGGTGAATCAGAAACATGAGGCTGGTGTCGCCCAATTCGCGCGCCACCGGAAGGCGTTCCGCCGGGCGATAAGCGGTGTTATCGAATGCTTTTTCAAGATAAACCTCTGAACAACTGCCTTGCATGCAAGGTACCCCTAATGCTGAAATTTCCTCGACTATGCGATCGCGTGTCCAGCCATCGGCCAGCTGATCGCGCTCGACAAATGCATAGAATTTATAATAAGCATGCTCAATGCTTGGCGGAATGGCCGATAAGCGAATGACGGGATATTGCCCACAGACTGCCGCCAGCACCTTGGCATTGGCAGTCCGTTGCGCCGTCCACTCGGCCATTTTGCGCAACTGGATGCGCCCAATTACGGCCTGCATCTCAAGCATGCGCCAGTTGGTTCCAAACGATTCATGCACCCAGCGAAAGCCCGGTTCATGCTGACGTTCGTAGACGGCTTCCCACGATTTTCCGTGGTCTTTATATGACCACATCGTATTCCACTGCTTTTTATCGTTGGTCGTGACCATGCCGCCCTCACCACCAGTCGTCATGATCTTGTCCTGACAAAACGACCAGGCGCCGATATGGCCGATACTGCCGACCATGCGGCCTTTATAACGGGCACCGTGCGCCTGTGCGCAATCCTCGATCACGTACAGGCCATGCTGCTGCGCGAGCGCCATGATCGGATCCATATCGCAGGGCATGCCGGCCAAGTGGACGCAAATGACGGCCTTGGCTTTTGGCGTAAGCACCGCGCGGATAGTCTCGGCCGTGATGTTCTGGCTGTCGCGGTCGACATCGGCAAAAACCGGTGTCGCACCACAAGTAACGACACAGCTGATGGACGCAATAAAGGTCCGCGGCGTCACGATAACTTCATCGCCTGGCCCTATGCCCAGGGCCTTGAGCGCCAGATCGAGCGCAAGCGTACCATTCGCCAGTGCGACCGCATATTCTGTTCCTACCCAGGCGGCGAACTCCTTTTCAAATTCGCGGCACTCGTTGCCGGTCCAATAATTGACTTTATTCGACAGCAGAACATTCTTGACTGCCTCAGCCTCTTCGTCCGTAAAACTGGGCCAGGGCGAAAATTTGTTATTCAACATGATTGGCACACAATTAGAAGTTAAGAAGATAAAACGCATCAATGATGCTTATTGGTCTGCTTGTCGTCATTTTTTGTCCCTTCAAATTTTTGCATCGTGGCCTGTCCTTCGGCATTGATACCATCGCGGATCAGCACTTTTTTGACTGTCAAAAAAAGAATTTTCAGATCGAGGAAAAAAGAGCGCCGCTCGACATACCAGACATCGAGCCGAAATTTTTCTTCCCATGACAGCGTATTACGCCCGTTGACCTGGGCCCAGCCGGTAATCCCGGGGCGCACCTCATGCCGCCGTCGCTGTTCCTCGCTGTACAGCGGCAGATACTCCATCAGCAGCGGTCGCGGGCCGACCAGACTCATGTCGCCCTTGATCACATTCCATAGTCCAGGCAATTCATCGAGGCTGCTGGCGCGAAGCATGCGGCCAAAAGGCGGCAGACGCGCCGCATCGGGTAGCGGGATACCGCGCGCGTCGCAGACATCGCGCATGCTGCGAAATTTGATCATGTCGAATGGCTGTCCATGCAAACCCGGCCGACGCTGACGAAACAGCACCGGACGCCCCAGCTTAAAATAAATCAGAATCGCCACGCATAGAAAAAGCGGCGACAGTAGCAGAAGGATGCAGCAAGCGACGAGAATATCGAACAGCCGCTTCATGTCCCCACCCCCATGTAGTCGAGCATTTGCAGATTGACCTTGCGAACATCGTATTTTTCTTCGGCGATCTCGCGCCCGCGCTGCCCCATGCGCGCAATGAGGGCCGGCTCTGCGCAAAAACGCAGCATGGCGGACGCCAGCGCCACAGCATCGGCAACCGGCACCAGATAACCATTATCGCCATCGACGACGGTCTCGCGGCAACCGGGGGCATCGGTCGTGATCACCGCGCGCCCGATTGCCATGGCTTCGAGCACGGTGCGCGGCGTACCCTCGCGATAAGACGGCAACACATACACATGGCAGGCGCCAATGCTCGGCCGCACATCGCTCAAGCGGCCATGAAAGACGATCAACCCGTCATCAATCCAATTCTGCAAATCGCTTTCACGAATGGCCGATGGATTGGAATCGATCCAGCCAACCAGGTGAAACACGGCACGTTCTGGATAGCGCGCTCTCACCTGGCGCGCGGCATCAATGAACTCGTAGATCCCTTTATCACGCAGCAATCTGGCGATCAATAGAAAATGGCAGCGTTCCGGCCCCGGTAACACTTGCTGGTGAAAGACATCAAGCGGGATGCCGGAACCGTTGACAACCGCTGTCTTACTGGCTGCCACCAGATTAAGTTTGATAAACAGCGCACGGTCATCGGGATTTTGAAAAATCACACGCGTCGCCCTGCCCAGCGCCAGTCTATACAGCAAGCGCAACAGGCGCTGCAGCAGGCCGCGCAGGCCGCTCGCCCGCCGGTTGAAGGCATAACCAAGGCCGGTAATCAGCGCCGTACGCTGCGGCACGCCAGCCAGCCACGCCGCCCAAATGCCATAAATGACGGGCTTGATCGTATAGGCCAGCATGTGGCTCGGCCGGATGCGACGTAACAGCATCATCAGCGAAAGCAGCGTTCGTAAATCTTGCCATGGATTCAGACCGGTGCGCGCCAGATGAATATCGTGCGCCTGACATCCGAGTGCGGATAGCGCCGCCGAGCTGGTTGCATCGGCCGACAATTCGGGCGCGGCGACATGCACTTCGGCACCCGCTTCATGCAGTGCGGATAACAACTTGCCGCGAAAATTCGGCAAGGACTCGGCCAGGCTGGCCACAACCAGCACCTTTATGGTCGCGCCTGCATGGTGTGCATTCATAAACTGATCTTGTCTTTATATGTTTCAATCCAGGTGGTCAGCACCAGCATATTCCACAGCAGATAGGCGTTATTGGAATGGGCTCGCATATGCTCAGCCACCAGCGCCTGCACGGCGTCAGGCTGCAGCACACCGTGCTTTTTCAGCACCGCTGTGGTTAGCGTCTGACCGACCCACTCGCGCAGCGGCCCCCTGAGCAGCTGGTCTATCGGAATGCCAAACCCCGTTTTCGGCCGGTCAACCAAGACCTGTGGAACATGCCGGTACAGCACTTGCTTGAGCGCCCATTTGCCACTGCCCTTGCGCACCTTCATCGGCATTGGCAGGCGCCAGGCCCAGGCGTACAGTTCAGCGTCGAGGAAAGGGACGCGCGCTTCCAGGCTGACAGCCATGCTGGCACGGTCGACCTTGGCGAGAATATCGTCGGGCATATAATTATGCACATCGCACAACATGATCCACTGCGCCATGGACAGTTCCGGCTGCGCGGGAAAGAGCGTGTCATTCAAGGTGCCGACTGCCGGCTGCCGCATATAATCGCCTGGCCGGCGCGTGGCCGAGACCAGATCCCCGTACAGCGTCTGCGAATCGGCGGCGCCGAGGATGCCGGCCAGCTTGTGCAGCTTGTCGCCGGGAACCCGGACATGCCAGCGTTGCGGCAAAAAATGCTGCGCGCCGGCGAAGACGGCGTCAAGCTGGGCCGAAGTGCGACTCATCAGCAGCGACGACACTTTGGCGCGGAGCGATTGCGGATAGTGATGCGTCAGATCCCAGACCCGCGGCGCCCAGGTGTGGCGATTGTAGCCACCGAACAGCTCGTCGCCGCCATCGCCGGACAGCGCCACAGTGACGTGACGGCGCGCCATCCTGGAGACCAGATAGGTCGGTATCTGCGATGAATCGGCGAACGGCTCGTCGTACATTGCGGGCAACAGCGGAACGACCTCAAGCGCTTCTTTGTCGCTGACATAGAGTTCGGTATGCTCAGTACTCAGGTGCCGCGCGATGGCGGCCGCGCTCGGGGCCTCGTTATAGCGGCTGTCGTTGAAGCCGATCGAAAACGTCTGGATCGGGCGTGTCGACTGCGATTGCATCATCGCCGCCACCAGCGACGAGTCGATACCGCCCGATAAAAAAGCCCCGAGCGGGACGTCGGCCACCATGCGCAGGCCGACGGCGACGCGCAGCTGGCGCTCGGTTTCATCGATCAATTCGGTTTCCGTCCCTTGCGCCGGATTGGCGACGCCGGCCAGCGCGACCTCGCGCGCCGACCAGTAGGCCGATGGCGCCGGCCATGCCTGAGCAGCGACCTCGCGCCGGCTCAGCTTCAGCCAGCAGCCGGGCATCAGCTTGCGCACGTTACGGAAAATACTGCGCGGCGCCGGCACATAGCACAGGCGCAAAAAATCGCTGATGGCGTCAGCATCGAGCTCGCCGCGCCAGTCGGGGTGGGCATACAAAGCCTTCAGTTCAGAACCGAATACCAGGGAAGCACCGGCGTAGCCATAGTACAAGGGTTTCTCGCCAAAGCGGTCGCGCGCCAGATACAGCGCCTGCTCCTCAGCATCCCATAGAGCAATTGCGAACATGCCGTTCAGCCTGGCCAGGGTGGCGGCCACGCCCCAGCGCGAAAATGCCTGCAGCAGCACCTCGGTATCGGAATGCCCGCGCCAGCTGATCGGATTGCCACGCTCGAGATCATCGCGCAATTGCTCGTAATTATATATTTCGCCATTGTAGGCAATGGTCCAGCGGCCATCATGGGAATGCATGGGCTGGTGACCGGCGGCGCTCAGATCGATGATCGACAGCCGCCGGTGCGACAGGCACAGACCTGTCGGACTGACCCAGCTCCCCATATCGTCGGGACCGCGATAACGAATCGCAGTAGCCATCGCGTCACCAATGTGCAATGCTGCTTCGCGAGAAATCGTATTTATTGCAGGCCAATAGCCGCTCAAACCACACATCAGGAAAACTTTCTCGTGGAAGCAATCATTTGCAATGATTGCAATAATTTAGGTGCCGTCACTTCCAGGCAATATTTTTCTTCTACCAGTTGGCGTCCGCGACGCCCCATGCTGTTACGCAGCGCTTCATCCGATAACAAGTGGGTCAGTGCAGCAAGCCATTCGGCCGGCGTACTGGCAAGCAAACCATTGATACCATCTTGGACAACGTCGACATTCATGCCAACCGGAGAGCCAACCACCGCCTTTCCACAGGCCATGTATTGGATGAGCTTGTACGCGCATTTTCCGCGCTCCCAAGCCGTGTCTGGCATGGGCATGACGCCAATATCGAATTTCTCGATTTCTTCCACCTCTGTCTCTTCTCGCCACTGCACGTTGCGAGCGAATGGATAGGTGGCAAGGTCGACGCTGGCACCAATGATCAAAAATTCAACGGAAACAGTTTGTGCCAAGTGCGCGATCACCGGAAGCAAAGGAATCAAAAATTTTACGGTGCTCGGCGAACCAATCCAGCCAACGACTAGGGGGGTACCCGACGCCCGTGCCACTGGAGCTGGATAACGTGCCAAATCAATCACTGTCGGCACCATTTCTACAACTTTGGCGCCGGCCTCGATGGCATGACGTCCCAGATAGCTGTTACCGACCGTCACCATTGCAGCATGACGCATCACAGATTTGATCTTGTTCTTCAGCAGGCGTTTGAGTGGATGCAGAGAGATATCATAATTATGAAATATCGCATCATCGTAATCGACCACATAGGGTACTCCGCCTCTTGCCAAACAATATTCCGCCCATGAAGGAAAATTCGGAAAGAGCTCTTTTTCTATCCAGACCAGATCAAAATCGCGAACCTTCAAAAGCAGGCCAAGCCGCTTGAAGTAGGCTGCCAAAATATTGACCTTGGGTGCGCGCTCGCCTGCATATATCCGCTTTAAATAGTAATCATCTAACAGCGGCGAAATATAAAACTCGACACCTGAATTTTTCCAGACGTTTATATATTGTAGCGACCGCAAACGGCTGCTGGCACCCATACGGGAATAGCGCGTCAAGACAAGTATCTTCATCGTGTTTTCCCCCAAAATAAATATTTTGGTAGCCAGCACCACAAATAGGAATAGCCTTTCAGCGTTTCGATCAGAGCACTCATAGAGTGTTTAGCAAGCGCCAGTGCCAACCGCGCAAACGGCTCAACGCACAGCGTCACAATTGCCACCGATATCGCGGATCCACGGCTGAAATGCTTGAAGCCATAAATTATCCTGCTGCGTAACGAATAAAACAGGCGTTTTGCCTTGATCTGGCGTGACGTTCCGCCTCCAGAGTGAAAAGCTTGCGCGCCCGAAAAATAAATACTGCTCCAGCCCAGCTGTTGTGCCCGACAAGAGAAATCCAGATCCTCAAGATAGAGGAAAAATCGTTCATCAAATCCGCCGACGGCTTCAAAAACGACATGCCGCACCAGAAAGAAAGCACCGATGACATGATCAACTTGTTGCGTCGAACTATGATCCCAGTCCAGCATGGCCACGCCTTTTGTATGCAACAAGCGAGAAATTCCAATAGCATGGGCGATAAACTGCTTCGCTGATGGGAAGCGCGCGCAGCTTCGAGCCACATTTCCTTGTTCATCTAGCAGTTGTATTCCACAAATGCCGGTGCGCTGATTAGCCTGCTCTCGCATAAAATTGAGCACCTTTGGCAAGGAATTTTCATACAGATAGGCATCCGGATTCAGGAACAACAAATATTCCGTATTTGCGTCCTTTGCACCAAGATTGCTAGCGCTACCAAACCCAATGTTGGCATTAACTCGTATCAACACAACATCACGCAGGTGCTTAACACTATCAGCTGAAGAATCAGTAGACCCATTGTCCACAACAATGATTTTTTCAACATACAAGGTCCCGTGCCGATGAATGGAGTCCACGCACTCTCTTAGCTGACTCCCGGAGTTCCAATTAACAATAATAATTGTTATGCATTTATCGACGGTCAATTGAAGCTCCCCTCACCCACAAAGAACTGCTAACCATGCACGCCGAGCGACGCCACACAGAAATGGCAATTAGCATCAAGGTAATATTTCTTCTAAAATTTTCGATTGTGAAAATAAAAAAATCTACCCTTAAAAATTTGTACGCTTGGTATCCCCTCACGGGCTTACCACAAGTCATATATTGAATCGGTTTGTAGGCGCACTGCCCCTTTTTCCATAGCCAATCAGATCGGGGAATCATGCCGACGTTGGCGCCGATAATATCTTCCACTTCGACTTTTTCATTCCAATCGATATTGCAAACAAAGGTATATCGCCAGAGATCGGTCATCACGCCAATGAGCAAAATTTGCCGAATAAACACATCGACTAGACGTGCAATTGGCAGCAAAGGAATAAAAAAATAGATAGTGGAGGGAGAACCGATCGAATCGGAGACCACCCATCGGCGCGACTGGATGCAGGCCAGCAGATATTTTCCGGAATTCCAGTTGACGGCCATCACATCTGACTCAGACACAGTTCCCCCTAGTCAATTTTTCCGCAAAAAAAATCAGTATTTTTATTCCACCCAGTGTGTCATTGCACCGAGTCTTGAATAGCGACGAAACAGCAAAATAAGCAACATGACTTGAACCCATGTGGACAATAGTCCCAAATATTGATCTTGAAAAAATTGCATCAATAATGGATAAAGCGAGAAGACGAAAGCGATCTGATAATACGTAGATCCAGATCTGGCTCTGGTATATATATGCCCTTGAAGGTAACCAATGGCCAACATATAAACTCCATTTCCGAAGTAGCCAAAATCGCGAAATGCTTTACCAAATACCGTATAGACATTGGTGGGGAATGGCATAAAAACATACTCTTCGATAATGGACTTGACCATCACGCCTGAGTCAAATTTTCTGGCTATAGCAAAAAACGTTCGGAATAAATTCATGCCTCCATCGTAGTCGGTTAAGCTTTGGCTCAACTTAGCGAAGGCAAAAACAGCTCCATACAGATAGATGGATACCACCTGTATAAATGCATCACTCCCCCCTCCACCATCTTTCGCCAGCGTAAGCGAATAGACAAAAAACAGGGCAAAGAAAATTCCCACCAGCGTCACCACGCCTTTTCCGGCATTGATTTTCCCGTTCAAAATAAGTGGCACAATGAAGCACAACAGAAGAATCAACATAAAGGTACGTCCGGTCGACAGCACGCAGTAGGTTACTGCCATCAGCGTAGTAACAAACAGCCGCCACTTTTGTTTATTGTTGTAATAGCTGGCTTCCAATACCACTAAAAATAGCGACAAAGTTACCCCATACCCAAGAAGCCCATAGCCTTCTTCAGCTTCACTTGCTTCGGTCAGGCTATAGCGCAAATTGATCGCGAAATCATCGACGGGGCCTGTGGACGCCAAGGTGTAACCAGCCCTAACGAAAAAAGGCAGGATAATCAGGACAATAATAAATAGAACGTTGCGAAATTTAACGGTTTGCTCCGATTGCACTACCGTAATACAAATTCCCTTACGAGGTGTGAGTCCGCTGGACAGCCAAAAACCGCCAAGAAAAAACAGCGATCCAATCGTATACACCAATACGGTCGAAGTCGGCATTTCGAAAAAAGTATTCTCCAGCACCGCCGCACCGCCCATCATAAAACTCCAGATCAAAGGCTGGATGAGCGCGGGCGACAGTATGTCGCGTGTGTAATGGTAGACGCCTATGCATACGACCACTAGAAAAAAAGTACAAATGTAGATCATATTTTATTAACGATTTTTACTTCGTTTCCATTTCAGTTTGGTCATTTCTTAGCCGTGCACACCAGAAGTGCATCAATGCCGCGTCAATCGTGACGCGTGCCGTCCATATAAGCGCAGCACCAACAATGCCAAACCGCGGCACGACAAAAACCAGTGCTGCCAGATAGATCGGCACTTCGAACATGTGAATCTTGGCAGTGATATCGGCCCTGCGGGCTCCCTGCAGGCAGGCAAACGGCACCGCAGCCAATGCGTTGAGCAACACGCCGGCAGCGAGGATGCGCAAGACGCTGGCACTGTCGGCCGGGAAGGCGCCATGCAGCCAGAGGCGCATCACCGGCTCGGCGAAAAGCACTGCCACCAGAACCGCTGGCGTGGTTCCCAACGCCACCAGCTTGACGCTACGCCAATAGAGCCGGTGCGTGGCCGCGCCATCGCGCTCGCCAAGAAGGCGCGCAAAGGCCGGAAAGGCAACCCCGGAAATGGCGCTTGAAATCAGCAAGATCTTGGTGACCATTTCAAACGGCGTCGCGTAATAGGCCACCGCCGCCATCGACAGGCTGGCGCCGATCACAAAACGGTCCATCTGCACCATCATCGGACTGATAATGTTACTGATGGTCATCCAACCACCGAATTTCAAAAGTTCAGGCAAGATGCGCACAGCGAACTTGAAACGGTGAATTGCCGGCATCGATTGTCGACACATCAAAAACAGCGCACTCATGGTCCCCAGGCGCACCAGCAGCAATACCGCAAAAACGGCAACCAGGCTATTGGTCCACGGCAGAACGCACAGCGGACCGGCAAACATCAGCACGCCTAGCGGAATGCGCACCAGATTGGTCGCCCTGAATTTTTGCTGGGCCTCGAGAATGCCGCGCAAACCGGTGGCCACAACCACCATCGGCACCGCGGGCGCCAGCATGAACAGAGCCTGCCGCGCCTCCGCCTGCAAGGCCGACGGTATCTTGAGCACACCGTAAATTGCCCAGTCGCCGAGACCGACAATGACGGCCGTGGCCAGCATACCGAGCACGAGCATGGTGCTCAGACCGGTCCACACCAGTTGCGGCAGGAGTTCGAGCTTGCCGCTGGCGAGATTTTCCGCAACCAGCTGCGTCATCGCGCGCCCGATGCCGAGGTCGAACAGACTGAAATAGCCAATCAGCATCCAGGCGATGGTCAGGATGCCGAAGCGGTCGACGCCGATGCCTTTGATCAGCAACGGAATCGAGATCAGCGCGGCCAGCATCGGCGCACCCTGCCCCAGCAAGTTCCAGCCTATATGACGCAGAAAGGCCGAGTTGGGGTGGCGTGCGAAGGCTGCCAGTTGCCGTAACCGGGTAAGAGGCATGGGCGCGATGTTTTCCACTACGGCCGGCTCGCCACGAGCGAGGCTACATACGCCGGCGTCGCTGCGGCAATGCCGTCCGCAATCCGGAATTGCGGCGCATAACCGAGCTTTTCGCGGGCCTTGCTGATATCGGCCTGCGAGTGCCGCACATCGCCGGCGCGGAAATCGCGATACACAGGCGAGCGTGCATAGACAATGCCATGCCGGGCCAGCGCCTCGGCCAGGTAGGCGAATAATTGGTTCAGAGTCGTGATGTCGCTGACGGCGACGTTATAAATTTCGTTCTTGCTTTCCTCGCCGGCAGTCGCCGCCAGCAGATTGGCCTGCACGGTATTGTCGATATAGCAGAAGTCGCGGCTGGTCTGGCCGTCGCCATTGATGAAAATGTCCTCGCCGCGGATCATGGCGGCGATCCACTTCGGAATCACGGCGGCATAAGCGCCATCGGGATCCTGGCGCTTGCCGAACACGTTAAAGTAGCGCAGTCCGATCGACTTGAAACCATAGCAGCGCGCAAACACCTCGGCATACAGCTCATTGACATATTTGGTCACGGCATACGGCGACAGCGGCCGGCCGATCGTGTGTTCGACCTTCGGCAGGCCCGGATGGTCGCCATAGGTGGAACTGGAGGCGGCATAGACGAAGGAGGCGACCCCGGCATCGCGCGCGGCGACCAGCATGTTCAGAAAGCCATTGATATTGACGTCGTTGGTGGTTTGCGGGTCCTTCAGCGAACGCGGCACCGAGCCGAGCGCAGCCTGATGCAGCACATAATCGACCCCGACGGTGGCCCGCTGGCAATCGGCGGCGACACGGATATCGCCTTCGATGAAACGGAAGCGCTGCCATTGCGCGGCGCTGACCTCGCGCTGCACCGCATCGAGGTTGCGCTGAAAACCGGTGGCGAAGTTATCGAGGCCGACCACGGTCTGCCCGAGCCTGAGCAGGGTCTCGAGCAGGTTCGAACCGATGAAGCCGGCGCAGCCGGTGATCAGCCAGGTTTTCGGCGCTTGCGGCAGCGTCTGCTGCAATTGTGCATAGCGCGTCATGGGCTTGTCAGGTTGAAGAGTCATCGGCGCGCTCACAGACGGATATCCGAAGCGGCCTGCTCGAGCACGTACTTGAGATCGTACAGCACGTGTTCTGGCTTGCCGAAGGCGCGCAGGCCGGCCGCGCCGATCTCGCGGAACTGGCGGTGCGCCACCGCCAGCACGATGGCGTCGTAGCAGCCGGCCGACGGCGCGGCAATCGGTGTGATGCCGTATTCATGCTGCGCGCTGTCGGCGCTGACCCATGGATCGTAGACATCGACCGTGACATTGTATTCGCGCAGTTCGTCGACAATGCTGACGACCTTGGTATTACGCAGATCGGGGCAATTTTCCTTGAATGCCAGTCCGAGCACCAGAATGCGGGCGCCATCGATCTGGATGCGCCGCTTGAGCATCTGCTTGACCAACTGGCCGACCACATAATGCCCCATATTGTCGTTGATGCGGCGGCCGGCCAGAATCACCTGCGGATGGTAGCCGAGCGACTCTGCCTTGTGGGTCAGGTAATACGGATCGACACCGATGCAATGGCCGCCGACCAGGCCCGGGCGAAACGGCAGAAAATTCCATTTGGTCCCGGCCGCCTTGAGCACGTCTTCGGTATCGATATCCATCTTGTTGAAAATGATGGCCAGCTCATTCATCAGCGCGATGTTCAAGTCGCGCTGCGTGTTTTCAATCACCTTGGCCGCCTCGGCGACCTTGATCGACGCCGCTTTGTGGGTGCCGGCCTTGATGATGCTGCCATACAGCGCATCGACCAGATCGGCGGCGGCCGGGGTCGAACCCGATGTGACCTTGGTAATTGTGGTCAGGCGGTGCTCCTTGTCGCCGGGATTGATACGTTCCGGGCTATAACCGATGAAAAAGTCGCGATTGAACAGCAGCCCCGAAACCTGTTCGATGATCGGCACGCAATATTCCTCGGTGGCGCCGGGATAGACGGTCGACTCAAAAATCGCGATGTCGCCGTGCTTGATGACGGTCCCCAGCAACTCGGAGGCGCGCTGCAAAGGCGTCAGATCGGGTTGCTTGTGAGCGTCGATCGGCGTCGGCACCGTGACGATATAGACGGTGACCGCGCGCAGATCGTCGAGTGCGGTCGAGAAGCGCAAGCGGTGTGCCGCCTGCAGCTCTTCCGAATCGACTTCCAGCGTGTGATCGACGCCGTCGCGCAATTCGGCGATGCGGCCTTCGTTGATGTCAAAGCCGAGCGTCGGATAGTGCTTGCCGAATTCAACCGCCAGCGGCAGGCCGACATAGCCGAGGCCGATAATTCCAATTTGCGTGTCGTTTGTCAGAATTTGCATGAGTCATCTAGTTCTATGTTGTGCCGCGCTACAGGGCGGTGGTGTCGGAAAATACAACTGAAACACAATTGAAATACGACTGAAATGCATACGGCTGAAACACCGGCGATTCAAAAATGGGGCACGACGGGAACGCCGCCGCCTCGCCCCCCCCTGTTGATCTGTTCAGGCGATCAGCGACAAAACCTCGCTCTCCTGTTCGGAAGCGCGGGCAGAAGCGGCGGCCGCGCTTTCCCGATATTCTTGCGACACATATTCGGGCACGATCACCTTGACGATTTCCCTGACCTGCTCTTCATCCATGCGTTCGCAGCCGGCATACAGGCTATCGAGCAGAGACGCCAGAACATCGGGCTCGATCGACTTTTCGGTCGTCCACATGATGCGCGGGTGAGCGCTGCTTCTGGTGGCGCTGCCGATGACTAATTCCTCATGCAGTTTTTCGCCCGGTCGCAGCCCTATGTACTGGATTTCGATATCGTTATAAGGGTTTTCCACATTTTTTTCGGTCAATCCGACCAGGTCGATCATGGTGCGCGCCAGATCGACGATGCGGATCGGATCACCCATGTCGAGTACAAACACATCGCCACCGGTAGCCATGGCGCCAGCCTGCATGACGAGCTGGGCCGCTTCGGGAATCAACATGAAATAGCGCGTGATATCGGGGTGCGTGATGGTGATCGGTCCTCCGCTGGCAATCTGCGCCTGGAAAAACGGCACCACAGAACCGGACGAGCCGAGCACGTTGCCGAAGCGGACCATGCAAAAAGTCGTGGCCGAGGGGCTTTCGGAGGCGGCCTGAAAAATCAGTTCGGCAATCCTTTTGCTGGCACCCATGATGCTGGTCGGCCGTACCGCCTTGTCGCTGGAAATGAGCACGCAAGTCGTGACCCGGTATTTTCTGGCGGCGGCGCTCAGCACGTCGGCCCCGACCACATTGTTGCGGATCCCTTCCACAATATTGGCTTCGACCATCGGCACATGCTTGTAAGCGGCAGCGTGATAAATCGTGTCGACGCGCCCCTCGTGCAAAATCGATTCGACCAGAGCGCGGTCGCAGACCGAACCGAGATGCGTGCTTATCTTCAGGCGCGGAAAAGTGCGCCGCAACTCTTGCTCGATGGTGTATAGCGAAAATTCCGAATGATCGAGCAGGATCAGACAGGCCGGCCCCACCTGCGCAATCTGACGGCACAGCTCGCTGCCGATGGAGCCGCCGGCGCCGGTCACCAGCACCTGCTTGGCGCGCACGCACTGGGCAAACAGCGCCTCTTGCGGCGGCACCGCATCACGCCCCAGCAAGTCCTCTATTCGTACTTCGCGCAGCGCGTTGGCGCTAATTTTATCGTCCGACAACTCCATCAGGCTATTCAGCATCATGACCGGCACGCCGGCCTTGCGCAGCATGGCCATCACATTGCGCCGCCGCTGCCGACTCGCCGAGGGGATGGCCAGCACAATCATCTGGATATTCAGCTCCGCGATCTTGGCCACTGCCCGCTGGCTCGAAAAGACATCGAGGCCGGCAACCGTATGGCGGTTAAAAATATTCTTTTCATCGAAAAAGCACACGGGCCGGTATTTTGCATTGGCGCGCATCGACAAGGCCAGTTGCACGCCCTCTTCGCCGGCCCCGAATATCGCGATATTTTTTTTCGATTGCGGCGCGGCGCCGGCCGTATGAATGCGCAGGAAATCGCGTGCCACCAGACGCGAACTGACCATATAGGAAAACGCAATAAACCAATAA
Organism: Oxalobacteraceae bacterium; assembly: GCA_021768485.1. Lineage (GTDB taxonomy): Bacteria > Pseudomonadota > Gammaproteobacteria > Burkholderiales > Burkholderiaceae_D > JAIZVZ01. The sequence goes on from JAIZVZ010000066.1 coordinate 18,765, forward strand.
ATCATCAGCGCCGTGCGCGGCAAACGCACATCGTTCAACGCCATCGACAGAAAATAGGTCGACAAGACGACAGCGGCCAGGCTGGCGCCGGCCTTGCTGAGCAAATACTTGTCGATAAACCGGATCACGGCGCGGTACAGGCCCGACAGGTAAAAAATGGCAATCGTCACCACCGTCATGATCACATAGGGGAACACACCATAACTGACGGTATTGCCGAGGTCGCCCAGCCTCAGCAACATGGCCGCCAGAAAGCACAGCGGGATCGCGACGATGTCACAGGCAAGCATTAACGCGACTTTTTTCGGCCGTGACAGCAAAACCAGTTTTTTTGACAAAAACGCAATATTGCTGCGTATCATTTTTAGCATTTTAGCAACTACATTATTGTGGGATTTTCGGCATAAAACATCACTTGCGCACTGCTGGCAGGCGATTCGATATTGAATCTCGGAAAATAAAAACTTAATATAAAAACATGTTCAATTTCAAATATAATATCATGTCGATATATTTTCTGCGTGACATTTTTATAACTTTTGCATATCATATGTTTAATAGCTGGTAATTGATGTGAAACAATTATTGGCTCGTTTTACATCAATCATGCGAGGCAGGGATTTTTTGATTCTTTATCCAGAAATTCAGGTCATTTAATTGCAGTTACCCATAGTGGGCAGCACGCCACCATGGCACTTAATAAGCCGCGACTATGAATACAAAATTTCTGTTTTCCCGACAATTGATGGCGCTTGCGATCGCTGCCGCCTGCAGCCCAGCGGCATGGGCGCAAACGACGCCGGCCACCGAAACCCCTGCCGCCGAAGTCAAGACGACGCCCGCGGAGACGACGACCTCCAGCAGTGCGGCAGCCTTTGGCCTGGACAGTATTTTTGGCGCGACCATCAGCCCGAACCAGATTTCCTTCACGCCCAGCTATGAGTCGGGCGGACACAATAATCAGCCGGGCATCATGACGGCGCGCACCTTTGGCGCACCGCTGCGCTACGATGCGATTTTTGTCTATCCGGACCTCGTCATTGGCGCCGGCAATAACGACAACTTGCTGGGCACCTCGAGCAATGGCATTTCGACGCACTTCATCAGCGTGCGCCCAAGCATCGTCGCCGAAGTGAAGAACCAGGGCGATCGTTACACGGCAAGCTATAACGGTAACTACACGCGTTTCAACAAGAGTTCGGCCGACGACTTCAATCACCACGAACTGGCACTGGCTGGCGACGACACCTTCAGCAGCCGCGCCCGTCTCGGCTGGCTGGCCGGCTATATGCAAAACACCGACCCGCGCGGGTCGACCGACCGCACACTGTCGGCCACCCCCGACAAGTGGCATGCGGCTTCGCTGGCGGCCCTGTTCGGCTATGGCGCGCAAGGAGCGATCGGGCGCTTCGAAGTCGAAAGCAATCTGCAGGACAAGCGCTACGACAATAACTTGTCGACCACGGCCGGCGGCGATGTCAATCTGGCCAATCTGGCCGGACGTTTTTTCTATCGCGTGGCCCCGAAGACGTCCGTGCTGTTCGAGTTGCGCGAAATTAAATCCGATTATCAGCTGAGCACCTCGACCAACACCAATACCGACCGCCGCGAGCTGATCGGCGTCACCTGGGAGGCGACGGCCGCCACGACCGGCATCTTCAAGATCGGCCATCTGAAAAAGGATTTCGACAGCAGTGCGCGAAGCGACTATTCGGGCATGACATGGGAAGGCACGCTGCGCTGGATGCCGCTGACGTACTCGACCGTCGATCTGATGACCTCGCGCGCGCCATCGGATTCGACCGGTGTCGGCGACTACATCTTGAACCGCAATGAAAGCCTGCGCTGGTCACACCAATGGAATTCGGCATTTTCCTCGCGGCTCGATGCCGGCGTGGTTCATTCCGATTACAAAGGCATTGTGCAGCAGCAGACCACCAAAAACTACGCCCTGGGCGTCAGCTATATCTGGCGCCGCTGGCTGAACGTCGGAGCCGAGGTGGCGCGCACGCAAAAGAGCTCGAACGTCGCAGGTCAGGAATTTAGCCGCAACGTGATCCAGCTGACGCTGGAAGCCACTCTGTAATCGCCACAGCTAAGGGACGGGCGGCGCCACGAGCGCGGTTCGTCCTCTTGTTCTTTTGTTTGCTTTTTTTGTCGAGCCAAGATCATCCATGAAGTTAAGCTTCCTCATACTACTCAGCCTCGCCAGCGGCCTTTGCTTTGCCCAGGCGCCGTCGATGCCTGCCCCCGATGTCGGGCTCAAGCCGCAAGTGACGTCGGCCAGCCAGGCCTATTCATCGTATCAGCTGGGCGCCGGCGACATCATCAATATCTATGTCTTCGGTGAAGACGACCTCAGCAAGGAAAAGATCAAACTGACCGATGCCGGCACCCTTTCCTATCCGGTACTCGGCGAATTGCGCGTGCTCGGCCTGACCGTCGGCGATCTCGAACGCATGATCACCGATGGCTTGCGCGGACGCTATCTGGTCAATCCGCGCGTCTCGGTCCAGGTTGCCGAATACCGGCCTTTCTACATCAATGGCATGGTCGAAAAACCGGGCGGCTACCCTTATCAGCCTGGACTGACCGTACGCAAAGCCGGCTCGATCGCCGGCGGCTTTCGCGAACGTGCCTCGTCGAGCAAGATGTATGTCATTCGTGAAAACGACCCGACCAACAAAGCCGAAAAAGTCACGATGAATACACTCATCAATCCCGGCGACATCATCACCGTGGAAGAGAGCTTTTTTTAAGCCCACGGCGCTTGCAACCCTGACCGTATCACGTCACCAGCATTTGAAAAGCAGATCCGATGAAACCACCTGAATTAGCACCAAGCGGCAAACTGCCGCCTAAAGCAGCGCCCTTGCACGAACTGGAAGTCACGCTCGATTTTGTCGAATACTGGCGCAGCATTACCAAACGCAAATGGTCGATTCTGGCATTCGGCGTCACGGTCGCCATGCTGGTTGCCGTGATCGTGTTTGCCATGACGCCGATCTACCGCTCGACCGTGACTTTGCTGATTGACGCCACCAAAACCAAAGTGGTATCGATCGACTCCGTGTATGGCGGCTTTTCCGACAATCGCGATTACTTCATGACCCAGGTCGAAATTCTCAAGTCGCCCGATATCGCGCTCAAGACCATCAGCAAGCTCAAGCTGTGGGATGTGCCGGAATTTGATCCGCGCAAGGCCGACGGCGGCATGTTCAGCGA
>JAIZVZ010000010.1 GCA_021768485.1 Oxalobacteraceae bacterium
CTACTGGAAAGATGTGGGCGAATCGGGCGGCGACTCTTACCTGCATGTCGGGGCCCCGAGAACGGCCCGGCTTTCCGTTCAATATGACTTTTGATGCGCATATGACTTTTGTTGCGACATCAAGTACTGATGCCACCGACTTATATCTTCGAGAGCGAGCATGAGACACGTAAAGGTAGTACTGGAATATTTTCATCCATGGACCAATTCGGCCGGCTTTTATCTGGCCCGTCACCAGGGCTGGTATCGCGGACTGGGGCTCGATGTGGAGCTGGCCGTATTCGATCCCGAGCGCGGCGATACCCTGGCCTATCTGGCGCGCAGAGAAGCTGATTTCGGCATTTTCCCGACCAACCGCCTGTTCGTGCAGCGCGAACAAGGCCAGGCCTTGACAGCGATCGCCGCCATTAACCACCGCGGCCTGGAAACAATCCAGACCTTGACTACCACCGGCATCAAGCGTCCGCGCGATCTGGCCGGGCGCCGCCTGGCGCTCAATCCGACGCCGCGCGGTCTGGCCATGGTGCGCCATCTGGTGGCAAGCGATGGCGGTGATCCCGATGCCATCGTCATTGTCGATAGCGGGTTGCGCGAATTTTCTGCGGAGCAGATCGCCGGCGGCGAAGTCGATGCCAGTTTCGGTAGTTATTGGGCGTGGGAGGCGCTGATGGACAGCAGCGTGCCGCCGGCGCAGCGCGTCAGCTGGCCCGTCGACGAGATCGGGGCGCCGCCGTATCACAGTTATCTGCTCGGTGCGCACGACAGCCTGTTGCACAGCGAGCCCGAGCTTGTGCGCGATTTTCTGGCCGCCACCGAGCGTGGCTATGTGCTTGCCGCCAGCAACCCCGAGCTGGCCGTGCCGCTCTATGAGCGTGTTGCGCCCTATCTGCCGCGCAGCCTGATCCGCCGTTCGCTGCCCTTGATTGCCGATACCTGGCTGCATGAGGGGCGCTGGGGCTGTCAGCGCGAGGAATTGCTGGCCCCTTATGCCGAATGGCTGAGCAAATACGGCATCCTGTCCGACCCTGACATCTGGCGCCAGGCGACGCGCAACGACTTTCTCCCCGAGGCACAGGCCTTGGTCAACGGCTGATGGGCGAAATGGGCGAAATGGGTAATATCGCGAAAAATCTCAGCCATGGGCTTGACGAAACCCTGGTGGCGGCCGACTGGCCGCCATTGGAAGCGACGGAAGTCGATCGCTTGCTGGCGCATTTTCCGGCGCTGGCTGGCGGCGGACAAATTCAATGGCATAGTCCGCGTCCTTATTCGGCGGCGGTCACGGTCGATACCAGCGTGGGGACTGTGTTTGTCAAACGCTATCATCGCCAGGTGCGCGATGTGGCAGGACTCAGTGAGGAGCATGCCTTCATGGCGCATCTGCGGCGGCGCGGCGCGCCCGTGTGCCAGGTGCTTGCCGCCCGCAACGGGCAGACGGCGCTGAGCGAGGGCGACTGGACTTATGAAGTGCATACGCTGGCGCCGGGCAGCGACCTGTATCGCGACGTCCATTCCTGGGCGCCGTTTCTCAAGACCGGCCATGCGCATGCCGCCGGCCAGGCCCTGGCCCGCTTTCATCTGGCGGCACAAGGTTATATGGCGCCGGCTCGCAGCGCCACCGTGCTGGTGTCGAGTTTTCATCTGTTCTCTGCGCCAGATCCCCTGGCGGCCATGGCGCGTCAGGTTCACTCGACGCCGGCGCTGCTTGACTATCTGTCGGCGCGTCCGTGGCAGAACGCGGTCAGACAGGTTTTGCTGCCATTTCATCATCGCCTGCAATCGTTTCAAGCACAGCTGGCGCCGCTGTGGACGCACAACGACTGGCACGGCTCCAATCTTCTGTGGCGCCGCAGCGGCAGTGCTGATGAAGTCTGCACCATTGTCGATTTCGGTCTGGCCGACAGGACTTGTGCGCTGTATGACCTGGGCACGGCGATCGAGCGCAGCATCATCAACTGGCAAGGTGTGCTCGAGCACAGGGACGCGCACGTGCAATGGGCGCAATTGCGGGCTTTGCTCAGCGGGTATCACGCCGTGTGCCCTCTCGCACGCATCGACTGGCAAGCGCTGGCAGCCTTGCTGCCGGTGCTGCATGCCGAATATGCGCTATCGGAACTCAATTATTTTTCCGGTGTCTTGCAGGACGAGCGCGCCGCCGCGCTCGCCTACGATGGTTATTTCATCGGTCATGCTCAGTGGTTTGCCGAGGCCGAGGGGCGCCGCCTGCTGGCCTTTATCGCCGAGTTCGATCCCGAGTGCGAGGCGGCCGCATGAACCCATCTGTTGACGCCGCCTTGCCCGCTCATTTGCCAGCGCCCTTGCTGTCGGTCCGCAGCCTGGCGCAGCTGGCCGCGATATCGTCGCCGGCATCATTATGCATTCTGGACGCCACAGCCGACCTTCCGCGTCCGCGCTTCGATGGCGATTACCGGCTGGCGAGCGGCGCGGCGGCCTGGCGCCGCCGGCATATTCCTGGTTCGCGCCATGCCGACCTTGTGCAAGACCTGTCGATCGCGCATCCAGTATGCAGTTTCATGCATCCGTCGCCGCAGGTGCTGGCCGCTGCGCTGGAAGGGCTTGGCGTGGCCGATGAAAAGACCGTGGTGATTTACGATAGCGACGGTGGTTTATGGGCGGCGCGTCTGTGGTGGATGTTGCGTGCCATCGGCGTGCAGGCGCGGGTTCTCGACGGCGGTTTGCAGGCATGGGAAGCTGCCGGCTATGCCATTTCCAGCGATGCGCCGGCCGCGCCTGAAAAGAAGCGCCTGAGCGTCGGCGAGCGGCGCGGTTTGTGGGTCGGGCAGCGCGAGGTGCAGGCGCGCCTGCGGGGCGAGGGCCGCGCCAGTCTGGTTTGCGCCTTGTCGGCGGCCGTATTTGCGGGCGCCGCACCGACGCGCTATGCCCGGCGCGGCCACATTCCGGGCAGCCTGAATTTACCCGCACGCCAGTTTTTCGGTGCCGACGGCCGTTACTTGCCGCTGCCTGCCTTGCGCGATCTGGTCGAGCAAGTATTGCCAGACGATGCAGCACCACGCTGGTTATATTGTGGCGGCGGCATTTCGGCGGCAGTGGTGGCGCTGGTTTTGACAATGTTGGGGCAACAGGACTTGGCGATTTATGACGGCTCCTTGCAAGAGTGGGCGGCCGACCGGACTTTGCCGCTGGTTTGCGCTGCCGACGACGCATTGCCGCCGCAGGCGGTTTGAGAAAGGACTATGCCCGTGTCATTGATTGAAATAGCGGCGGTTGCCGCCAGCATCCTCGGTGTCTGGTTGACGATTCGGCGCAGCATGTGGTGCTGGCTGTTCAGCCTGATGTCGGTCTTGCTTTACAGTTGGATTTTCTATGCGGCCAAATTATATTCGGATGTCCTGTTGCAGGGCATTTACATTGTCCTGACGTTGTATGGCTGGCGGCGCTGGCTGCGCAGCAGCAGGGAGCCGGGGGCATTATCGGTTGCGCCGCTGGCCTGGAATATCGGCCTGCGTGACATGCTGTGCGGCCTGGGCGTAGCAGCGCTGCTGGGCAGTCTGATGCACAGGTATACCGATGCCAGCCTGCCATGGCTCGATTCGATACTTACCGGCCTGAGCCTGGTGGGACAGCTGTGGATGGCGCGCCGCCAGATTGCTTGCTGGTGGTTGTGGATTGCGGTCGACGCCGCATACAGCGTGGTTTTCTGTTTCAAAGGACTCTATCTGACTTCTCTGCTTTACGCCATTTTTGTGGCGCTGGCGGGTGTCGGTTTGCGCAGCTGGCGCATGGCCCTGGCGGCATCGGCAGAGCAGGCAATCCACCGGCTGCAAGAACGCGGTGCTGTACTGGGCGAGCAACTGCGGGTGTCGGGCGCGCCGATCGCGCCGGCAGAGAACATTCGGGCGCACGGTGGCTGATTTGCCGGGCGGCGACGGCATCCATGCGGCAACCGTCACGGTGGCGCAGCTCCAATAACACCATGCCAGACACCGACACCTCTCCGCCACTTGGCCGTCGCGGGCTGGGCCTGCTGCTGGCCAGCCAATTGCTGCCGCTGGTCGATTTTTCCATTGTCAATGTGGCCCTGGATGCGATCACCCGTTCTTTCCAGGTCACGCCAACGGCGCTGGCCTTGATGGTTGCCGTGTACAGCCTGGCATTTGCCGTTTGCCTGGCGATGGGCGGGCAAATGGGCGACAACATAGGGCGCCGCCGCACGCTTTGCCATGGCGTTTTGCTATTTGGCATAGCATCGTTGCTGTGCGCGTTGGCGCCGCATATCTCGATCTTGCTGGCGGCCCGCGCGCTGCAAGGCGCGGCGGCGGGCTTGATCGTTCCGCAGGTGCTGGCGACCATTCATGTCAGCTTGCGCGGCCAGGCGCATTCGCGCGCGCTCGGCGTCTACGGCGCCATCAGCGGCCTGGCGTTCATCGTCGGCCAGGTGGGCGGTGGCTATCTGGTGTCGGCCGATATCGGCGGTCTCGGCTGGCGCACCATTTTTTTGATTAATCTGCCTGTCTGTTGCGCGGTATTGATCGGCGCTCGCCATTGCTTGCCCGAGACCCGCCACGCCCGCGCGGCGCAGATCGATCTGCCCGGCACCCTGCTGCTGGCGTGCATCATACTGGGTTTGCTGCTGCCGCTGGTCCTGGGACCGGCGCTGTCCTGGCGCTGGCCATGCGTGGCCATGTTGGGGGCGGTGCCGCCTTTGCTAGTGCTGTTCTGGCTGGTCGAGCTGCGCCAGGAGCGACGCGGCAGGGCACCGCTCATGCCGCCGCTCCTGCTGCGCCTGCCGAGCGTGCGTTTCGGCCTGCTGCTGGCGATACTGTTTTTTGCTTGCTGGAGCGGTTTCATGTTTTCCCTGGCGCTGAGCTTGCAGGCGGGAGCTGGATTGTCCCCGATTCAATCGGGCGACGTCTTTATTGCTTTGGGCGCTGCTTATTTCGCCGCCTCGATGTTCAGTGCCCGCGTCGTGGCTGCTCTCGGAAAAATGCGGACGCTAATCGTGGGCTGCCTGATCCAGATGAGCGGATTGCTGGCTGTAATGCTGACCCTGACTTGGATATGGCCGCGGCCCGATGCGCTCAATTTGATGCCCGCCACCGTCATCGTGGGCATTGGCCAGGCCTTTATCGTCAGCTGCTTTTTTCGTATCGGCCTGTCCGATGTATCGCCCGCGCAGGCCGGCGCCGGCAGTGCGATGTTAAGTACCGTGCAGCAGGCGGCTTTCGGCTTGGGCTCGGCGCTGCTGGGGGCCGTCTTCATGCAAACCCTGCGCGTTCGCGGCAATTATCTCGATGCGATACGGATGGCGCTGATGAGCGAATTATGTCTGATGCTGTTACTGACCGGATGTGCGGTGGTCTATTATTTGCGCCAGCAAGAGGCTGCGCTTGAGCCGCGCTTGCCTGCTTGAGGTCTGCCTGAGGTTTGCTTGAGGTTTGCCTGAGGCCTGATAGGGGAAGGTGTTGCGCTGCCCGACAAGATGGGACCACGTGGCCGCCGCTGTGGGATATGGCGGCCGCGTGTGTGAGTGTGATTCCGGTTTGCTGAAGCGGTCTTGCCGGCATCGGGTGACGGTATTTCCCCCGGTGCCGGCCGCGTCGGATCGTGTCAGCGATTGACGATCTTGCCGGGGATGCGAATGACGAGCATGGCGCCCAGGAACAGGATCGCCGAAAGAATATACAGCGCGACATCGGTACTGCCGGTCTGATCCTTGATCCAGCCGACCAACGGAGGGCTGACAAAACCGGCGATCTGGCCGATCGAATTGATCAGGGCCAGGCCACCGGCGGCGGCGGCGCTGCCGAGGAAGGCCGCTGGCAGCGGCCAGAACATCGGCAGGCCGGACAGGGCGCCCATGGTCGCCAGCGACAGGCCAATGATGGCGATTATCGGGTTGCTGCCGGCTTGCGTTGCCAGCAGCAAACCACCCAAGCCCATCAGCAAAGGACCGCTCAAGTGCCAGCGGCGCTCCTTCTTGGCGTCGGCGGAACGGCCGACCCAGATCATGAAGATGCTGGCGCAGAAGTAGGGGATGGCGCTGATCAGGCCAATCGTCAGCGTGCTTTTGTAACCGAGCGATTTGACGATGGTCGGCAGCCAGAAATTGATGGTGTAGACACCCATCTGGATGCAGAAATAGACGACGCCGAGTTTCCAGACGTTGATGTTGCGCAAAACACTGGCGAAGGTGTCGGACGATTGCGCCGAGGCGCGGCGTTGCTGCTCATCGGCAGCCAGGGCGGCCGTCATCAGTGCTTTTTCGTCAGCCGTGAGCCATTTGGCCTGGCCGATGCTGTCATTGAGCAAGAGGTAGACGAGCAAACCCAGCAAGACGGTCGGCAAGCCTTGCAGGAGAAACATCCATTGCCAGCCCGCAAGACCACCGTGGCCGGCAAACGATTGCATCATCCAGCCCGACAGCGGGCTGCCCAGCACGCCGGAAATCGGAATGGCCGACATGAACAGGCCCATGATGCGGCCGCGGCGCGAGGCCGGGTACCACTGCGTAAAATACAGCACAATCCCGGGGAAAAAGCCGGCTTCGCAAACACCGGTCAGGAAGCGCAAGGTATAGAAGGTGGCTGGTGTCTGGACAAACATCAGGGCGGCCGAGGCGGCGCCCCAGGCGATCATGGTGGTGCCGATGACGCGCCGCGCACCAATTCGGTGCATTAACAGATTGCTCGGTACGCCGCTGGCGACGTAGCCGATAAAAAATATACCTGCCCCCAGACCATAAATCGTTTCACTCCACTGCAAGGCATCGAGCATTTGCAGCTTGGCAAAGCCAACATTGACCCGGTCGAGATAATTGAAGAGATAACAAATGAAAATGAAAGGGATCAGGTGTAGCGTCACCTTGCGGTATATCGCTCCCAGCGCGGGGTGTTCGGATTCCGGCCCGATCGATTGGCCAGCTTGCTGTGATGCCGTCATAGAGTTTCTTTCTATTTAAAATGTGAAAACAGCGGTAATCCCCTCTTTTGCGAATGCGCGAAAAGCAGGGTATAAGCGGCCGTGGCAGTTTTGTTTTTATGGAATGATGCTGCCATGGGCCTTGTCGGACCGGTCGTGATTGTAAGTCGGCCGTCGGCGCTTTGCAAATAAGCGTTGAATTATTGCAAGTATTTTTACCTGATTAATCATTTAAGACAGCGTGATGACTTTAAATTACCAACGTTGAAAGCCTGATGTCGCTCTTGCCGACGCAGGCGCAGTTTCGAATATAAGGAGGGGGATGTCGCCGCGGCAGGCAAGCACCGGCGCATGCTGGGTTTTGATTTTGCTTCTTATATATTTTTTTATAATTATTTAAACCAGTTTATTAACAACTGATTGACCTGATCGGCTTTTTCATATTGCACCCAGTGGCCGGCGTCGCCAATCAGGGCATGCGATCGGTTTGGTTTTCCATTGACCAATTTTTCCACCAGATATTCTGGGGTGCAAGTCGCATCATGTTCGCCCCAGATCAGAAATGCCGGTCCGGCATACGCCTGAAGTTGCTCCGCCAGGCCGCCCGGACGGGCGATTGGCTTGCTTTTAAAGCGCGTGGCCACACACGCATCGCTATGGATGCGGATGGCCAGTGGATCGATCCTGTCGTAAGAACTGATCATTTGCTGATACAGGTTTTCCCGCATCACGGCATGGAAACCGTCCCAATCTTTCTGATGGTAAAGATCTCGCCACGCTAACAGTTCGCCGCGCGGCCGTCTCGGGCCGCCATGGCCGGCGCTGCCCAACAAGGCAAGTTTGTGAATCCCGGCGCGCTGATTGGCGAGATGGGCGGCGACAAAACCGCCAAAGGAAAAGCCGGCGACATTGATGGCCTGTTCGGCTCCGACCAGGGTATTGAGTGAGGCTATCAATGGCTCGATCATGCCTGGCTGAAAGTGGCTATCGAATAGCGAAGAGGCGCCAAAGCCTGGCATGTCGGGAGCAAACACATGAAAGCGGTCGGCCAGGGCATCAATATTGCGATGCCAATGTTCCCAGCTGCCGTGCCCTCCGTGCAGTAACACAAGCGGCAGCGTACCGGCGCGCGGCGCGCCGAATTCATGCCACGATACAGTGCCATCGAGATAGGGAATCTGATGGGTTGTTTTGGTGAAAGTTGTATGCATATTGATTGAATTTCAAGCAGCAATTGCATCGCCCCCCGATCTGACCTTTGCGCAGTCGGGCTGCCAACGCCACTTTAGCGCAATTTTTCAGCCAGTCACTTACATCACATTTTGCTTGGGCGTCTGTGAGGGCGCACTGAATAATGCCCGTCGACCGCTATGCTGAGTGTTAGATCTGCAATTGTGTATCAGTGTACCAAATTGCTCGACGAGCATCTGGCGACAGCGGAAAAAATAGCTCCAAGGGGCCGCGCGCGGCGTGGAGAGTTGGCTTTTACGATGGTTTTCGGCTCAATATCGTGATACGAAGACAATAACTGCACTACAGGATTTTTGGTCTCGGTATTTTTCGCACGCGCATGCCAAGTTGGAAGAGTTTGGGGCGAGGACGGTTCTGGCGCATAGTAGCGTTGCCCGGATGGGATCAGCCTGGCAATTACATTCTGGTCGAACATGTTTGCGCTGCTAAATCACCGCAAAAATCCTGTAGCAAAAAACACAAAAGGCCTGGCGCGATGCGCGCCAGGCCTTTGATTAAATGTGCTTTTTAAGCGATTACGGCAGTGTTCAGTGGTGGTGATAGGTGGACTTGAACCACCGACCCCAGCATTATGAATGCTGTGCTCTAACCAACTGAGCTATATCACCAACAGCCGAGCATTATGCCGATTCCCCGTCCCCCTGTCAACTACCTGCAAGCCGATTTTTTTGTTTTATCGCGATATCGAGTTTTGCCAGCATTTGCGCGGCTGGATTGTCAGACAGGCAATCGATGACGACGCGCTGCGGCATCGCGCGCAGCCAGGTCAATTGGCGTTTGGCCAGCTGGCGCGTGGCGGCGATGCCTTGCTCGCGCAGCGCCCGCATGTCGATGCGGCCATCGAGGTATTCCCAGGCCTGGCGGTAGCCGACGCAGCGCATCGCCGGCAGGCCCGGATGGAGGTCGCCGCGCCGCCTCAAGGTCTCGACTTCGCTGAGCAAATCCTGGCCATCGGCGCCGGCCAGCATGGCTTCGAAACGGCTGGCGATGCGTGCGTGCAGCACGCTGCGCTCGGCCGGCTCGAGCGCAAACGACAGCAAATCGAATGGCAGCGCCGTTTGCGGCCGCTGGGCCAGCAATTCCGACATCGGCCGCCCGCTCAATTCGATCACTTCGAGGGCGCGCTGCACGCGCTGGCTGTCGTTCGGTTGCAGGCGGGCGGCGGTGGCCGGGTCGAGTCCGGCCAGCCGGGCGTGCATGGCCGGGGCGCCGATTTCCAGCATCTGGGCGTCGAGCCGGGCGCGCAACGCCGGTTCGGCGCGCGGCAAATCGTCGAGGCCGTCGGTCAGGCCCTTGAAATACATCATGGTGCCGCCAACCAGCAGCGGCAGTTTGCCGCGGGCGGCGATCTGCGCTACCAGCGTCTTCGTCTCGTCGCAGAACTGCGCCACCGAATAGGCGTCGAGCGGATCGAGGATGTCGATCAGGTGGTGCTGCACCTGGGCCCGTTCGGCCAGGCTCGGTTTGGCGGTGCCGATGTCCATGCCGCGATAGATCAGGGCCGAGTCGACCGAAATGATCTCGGATGGGATGGCGGCGGCGATGGCCAGCGCGGCGGCGGTCTTGCCGGACGCGGTCGGGCCCATGATGGCCACCGCCAGCGGCCTGGCCGGAGTGCTGTTCGTCAAAATTCTATTGTCCGCGCAAAAACAGTTTATCGAGGTCGCCGATCGCTACCTGCACCCAGGTCGGGCGGCCGTGATTGCACTGGCCGGCGCGTTCGGTCTGTTCCATCTGGCGCAGCAAGGCATTCATTTCGATCGGCGTCAGGGCCCGGTTGGCGCGCACTGCCGTGTGGCAGGCCAGCGTGCCGAGCAATTCGTTGCGGCGCTCGATCAGCACGCGCGAGCCGCCGAATTCGGCGATGTCGCGCAAGACGTCGCGCGCCAGCGTCTGGGCGTCGGCGTTTTTCAACAGGGCCGGCACGGCGCGCACCGCCAGCGTGGTCGGCGACAGCGCGGCGATGTCGAAACCGAGCGAGCCGAGGATGGCCTGCTGCTCGCTGGCGGTCGCCACTTCGACCGTGTCGGCGACAAAGGTGATCGGAATCAGCAATTGCTGCACCTGCATCTGCTGGCCGTCGGCCTGGGCATCGAGCGCATTTTTCAGCTGCTCGTACAAAATGCGCTCATGGGCGGCGTGCATGTCGACCAGGACCAGGCCTTTGGCGTTTTGCGCCAGCACGTAGATGCCGTGCAGCTGTGCCAGCGCATAGCCGAGCGGATGGCCGGCATCGCTCGGCGCAGAAGCGGGAAATTCCGCTGCCGCGCGCGTGGAAAAACCGTCCGCGCCGAGGCCGCCGTCTGCCTCGCGGGCAAACAGGGCGCCATAGCTGGCGCGGCTTTGCGCCACGCCGCCGGTCTCGTGCAGCTGGGCGCCGAAACTGTATTGCTGGTGCGGCGATTGCGCCTGCCGTTGCCATGCCATGGGGCGCTGACTGGGGTCGAAGTCGCCCCCTCCTGTGCCAAGAGACCCTGCCAAAGCGTCGCCGACAGGTATGTCATCGCTGGCAGCGGCGGCAGTCTGGGCCAGTGCCCGGCTCAGGGCGTGGAACACGAATTGATGGACGGCGCGGCTGTCGCGGAAGCGCACTTCGATTTTCGACGGATGGACGTTGACGTCGACCAGCGCCGGGTCGAGGTCCAGCGCCAGCACATACGAGGGAAAGCGTTCGCCGTGCAAGACGTCCTGATAGGCCGCGCGCACGGCATGGGTGAGCAGTTTGTCGCGCACGAAGCGGCCATTGACATAGAAAAATTGGGCGTCGGCGCGCGCCTTGGAGGCGGTCGGCAAGCCGGCAAAGCCGTGCAGGCGCAGCGGTCCGGCCGCTTCGTCGAGCGCCAGCCGGGCGCCGGCAAAGGCATCGCCGAGGATGTGGGCGCTGCGCTTGGTGATTTCAGTGGCGGCCCAGTGGTCGACCACGCGGCTGTTATGGCTGAGCGAAAACGTGACGTCAGGACGCGCCAGCGCGATGCGCCGCACCACGTCCTGGCAGTGGCCGAATTCGGTCTGCTCCGATTTCAGGAATTTGCGCCGTGCCGGGGTGTTGTAATACAGGTCTTGCACATCGACGGTGGTGCCCTGGGCGCCTGACGCCGGAGCCAGCGGACCGTCGTGCCCGCCGCTGATCTCCCAGGCATGCTCGGCATCGAGGGCGCGCGAGGTCAGCGTCAATTGCGCCACCGACGCGATCGAGGCCAGGGCCTCGCCGCGAAAACCGAGCGTGGTCACTTGTTCGAGGTCCGACAGCGAAGCGATTTTCGAGGTTGCATGCCGCGCCAGCGCCAGCGGCAATTGCTCCTTGGCGATGCCGCGGCCATTGTCGGTGATCGCGATGCGTTTGACGCCGCCTTCCTCAAGGCGCACGGTAATGCTGGTGGCCCCCGAATCGAGCGCATTTTCGAGCAATTCCTTGACCACTGCCGACGGCCTTTCGACCACTTCGCCGGCGGCGATCTGCGAAATCAGGTGATCCGGCAGCGCCTGGATCGGCCGCGCAGCACGACGAATGGCGGCGCCGGCAATTGCCGGCTCAGTTGCGCATTGGTTGGCAAACTCGTTTGCGAATTCGCGTGCAGGCTCAGCCGCAGACGCGGCAGCGGACGGGATGGCGGGAGCGGAAGTAGGGACATTCATCCGCTTATTATAATCGCTAACCGCCCTCGCCAAGCTCTTGCGGCGGCCGCCGGCGCCAGAGGCAGAAGCGTGCCGTTGCCGCCCGGCGCCCGGCTCCGGCCCGCTGCGGCCCGCTTGCGACCATTTCTGCGATTTATCGTGCCGATACGCGACATGGCGCGGTGTTTAGCGTCGTTTTGCTGCGTTGCACGAGTGACTCTGGTGTATCATGTTCGCCCAACAGAGGAAAATTATGGATTTAATGCAATTTGCCGATTTGATCGTTCATGTCGACAAAACCCTTGGTGTGTTATTGGATCAGTATGGGACCTTGGTCTACGCCGTCCTGTTCGCGATTGTCTTTTGCGAAAGCGGCGTCATCGTGCTGTTTTTTCTGCCCGGCGATACCTTGCTTTTTATCGGCGGCGCATTTTGCGCGTCCGGGGCGATGAATCCACTGCTGTTGATGGCCTTGTTAATTGCCGCCGCCGTCTCGGGCGGGACCGTCAATTATTGGGTCGGCGAAGCGCTTGGACACAAGATGTTTTCGCAGGACTATCGCTGGCTCAATAAAAACGCCTTGCAGCGTACCCACGCGTTTTTTGAAAAGCATGGCGGCAAGACGATTATTCTGGCCCGTTTCATTCCGGTAGTGCGCACGTTCGCACCGCTGGTGGCCGGTGTGTCGGACATGACCTTAAGAAGATTTCAACTGTTTAATATTTCCGGCGCTATTCTGTGGGTTGCCTTATTAGTTTCCGCAGGGTATTTCTTTGGGCAGGTGCCGCTGATTCGCGATCATTTGCATACGATTGTGCTGTGCGGTGCTTTTGTCGCCATCGTGCCGGTCGCGCTCGGCGGCTTGTGGAATTTGCTGGGCAAATTGCGCGGAAAAATGAGCCCGAAGCACCAGGATAGGCATTAAATCATTCAAGTTTCGTGAGGTGCCAGCCGTAAACGGGTAAGACTGCTCTTTTCTTTCCTGGGATTACATGCGCATCTTCGCCGTCTTTGCTGTTTGCATTTTTGCCGTTGGCCAGGCAATGGCGAACGACGCCCCGACCAAAGATGCCGCGCATGCGGCCTCGGCCTCCGCCGCTGGCCATGGTGCCCCGAGCGCCAGCGCGGCGCGCGCCGCTTCGAGCCGCGGTGCTTCTGCCTCGGCCTCGGCTTCGGCCTCCGCCAGCGTGCCGGCCAAACCGGTCAAACCGAGTGCTTCCGCCATCACGGGCGCGTTGGCCGCCAAGGACAAGCGCGGCGGTGCGCCATCGAATGCGGCCTCGAGCGCGCGCGAGGAAATGTCGGAATCGGAACTGGCCCTCAAGGTGGCCGAGCGCGTGGCCGCAATGCGCAAGGCGCAGGCGGCGCGGGTTGCCGCCGCTGCCCGCGCCAAAAAGGAAAAAGAAAAAGCGCGTGCGGAAACGCCCGCCGCAACGGCTCACCATGCCGACCATTGGTCTTATGAAGGCGAGACCGGCCCCGAGATGTGGGGCAAGATCAATACCAACTGGGCTGTTTGCGGCAGCGGCACCCGGCAATCGCCGATCGATATCCGCGACGGCATCAAGGTCGAGCTCGAGCCTATCGGTTTCGATTACAAGCCGAGCAGCTTTAGCGTGACCGACAACGGGCATACGATACAAGTGACGGTCGGCGGCGGCAATTACATCACGATCATGAACCGCATGTATGAGCTCGTGCAATTCCATTTCCATCGCCCCTCCGAAGAGCGCGTCAATGGCCGCAGCGCCGAAATGGTCGTCCATCTCGTGCATAAGGACCCGCAAGGCAGGCTGGCGGTGATCGCCGTGCTGATCGAACGTGGAAAAGCGCAGCGCTTGATTCAAACCATCTGGAACAATTTGCCGCTTGAAAAAGGCGACAGCCTGGCTCCCAATATCGTGCTCGACATGAATGACATCTTGCCGGTCCGCCGCGATTACTATACCTTCATGGGCTCCTTGACCACACCGCCGTGCACCGAAGGGGTGTTGTGGATGGTGATGAAAGAAGCCATCCAGGCCTCGCCCGAGCAAATGGCGCTGTTTAGCCGCCTCTATCCGCTCAATGCGCGTCCGACCCAGCCGACGGCCGGCCGCATGATCAAAGAATCGAACTGACCGCCATCTGCGGCCGGGGCGCGGCCCCGGCCCCGGCTATTTAGTGCGGTATTTATCCGGTATCCGGTATCAGATACCGGCCGTGGCGCTGCCGCCTGCACTTTGCCGCTGGCATGCCCGCTTGTCAGCCGGGCTTATCGAGTTGCGCTTTTATTAAATATCACTGATCGGGTTCGGCGTATGGCGTTTCGCTTGCCTGCCACTGCTGGCTGGCGCGCCAGATCGCGCCCGGCGCCAGTGTCGGCGGTGCCAGCGCTGCCGCTTCGATGCAAACAAACTGCCGGTATTCGTCGTCGTCGAGGTCTGACAGCGCTTGCGCATCGTGCGCGCCCGGATTCCAGACCACGGCATCTTCAAAACCGCTTTGCTGCAGGCGCAAGCTGCGCCCCGCCTCGTCGAGCCGCAATTGGCCGGCGATTTCGTGATAAATGCGGTCGAGCTTGCCGCCCAGCGCCAGCACCGGCGCCGTGTCGCGCCGCTCGTCTTGGCAGCCGGGCTGCTCGGAATAGCGATGAGCGCGCAGTCCCGTCACCGTGGTCCGCTCCAGTTCGTCAATGCGAAAATAACTGTGCAGCGCGGCGGCAAAGGAAAACGGGCTGTCGCCGGTATTTTCGACCGCCAGCGACAAATCGAGCTGCTCGGCATGCAAGGTGAGGCCAAGTGTCAAGGCGAAGCGGTGCGGCCAGCTGCGCGCCTGCTGCGCGCTCACATCGTGCTGCGTCAATTGACATTCGACGAAGACGCTGTCGGCATCGAGCCGCGTATTGCTCAGGCGCCAGTTGGCCAGCCGCGCAAAACCGTGGCGCAAACCCGGACCGCGTTCGGCAAATTGCGGAAAGATGACGGGCACGCCGCCGCGAATGGCGCGCGTGCCGTCGCAGCTCGAACGGCGGCTGAAAAAGAGGCGTTCGTCGCCGGCGCGCGGCTGCCACGACACCAGGTGCGCGCCGAACAGGGTCAGCATGGCGCGGGCGCCCGACGGCGCGCATAGCCGCACGGCCGGCAGGGCGCCGAAAGTGCACAAAAACGCGCCGGCGCCGGATTCCTGGGTGGGCTCGCTCATGGCGTCAGACCTGGTTTTTCCGCTTCGACAGCGGCGGGCTGTGGTCGAAGTATTTTTTGATGCCGGCCATGACGGCACTGGCGATCTTGTCCTGATAGTCGGTATTGGTCAGCCTGGCTTCTTCATCCGGATTGGAGATGAACGCCGTTTCGATCAGCACCGACGGGATGTCGGGCGCTTTCAGGACCGCAAAGCCGGCCTGCTCGACAATGCCGCGATGCAGACGGTTGATGCCGCCGATTTCGGTCAGCAGCGCCTTGCCGAGCTTGGTGCTGTCGCTGATTTGCGCGGTAGTGGACAAATCGAGCAGCACGCCGGCCAATTGCGCATCATGGCTCTTGAGGTTGGCGCCGCCGATCAGATCGGCCGCGTTTTCCTTCCTGGCCAGCCAGCGGGCGGCGGTCGAACTGGCGCCTTTTTCTGACAGCACGAAGACCGAGGAACCGCGGGCGCTGGTTTCGACAAAGGCATCGGCATGCAGCGAGACGAACAGGTCGGCCTGCACCCGCCGCGCTTTCTGCACGCGCATCTGCAGCGGCACGAAGTAATCGCCGTCGCGCGTGAGCATGACCCGCATATTCGGCATTTCTTCGATTTTTTCCTTGAGTCGTTTGGCGATTGCCAGCACCACGTCTTTTTCGCGGCTGCCGCGGCTGCCGATGGCACCCGGATCCTCGCCGCCATGGCCGGGATCGAGCGCGATGGTCAGCATGCGCTGGCCGGCCGCCAGTCGCGGCGGCGCCGCCTCCGCTTCAGGCGCGCGCGCCGGCGCGGCGGGCGGCGTCTGCGTTGCCGCCGCTGGCGCAGTCCCGGCTGGCGTTGGCGTGCCCTGTTTTGCCTCGCGCGGACCCTCGCCCTTTTCGATCAGGGCCGCGATCGGGTCGATGGTCCGTACCGGGTACAGGTCGAACACCAGGCGGTGCTTGTACATGCCGACCGGCGCCAGCGTAAATACCTGCGGCTTGATTTCTTCCTTGAGGTCGAATACCAGCCGCACCACGCCGGGGCGGTTTTGCCCGACCCGCACCTGCCGGATATACGGGTCGCCCGACTGGATCTTGGCCACCAGGCTTTTGAGCGTGGGATTGAGCTCCAAGCCTTCGATATCGACCACCAGCCGGTGCGGATCGGGGACCAGCAAATAGCTGAACTTGAGATCGCTGTCGTTCTCGAGCGTGACGCGGGTATAGTCTTCGGCCGGCCAGACGCGTACGGCCAGGATTTGTGCGGCCTGCGCCGGCAGCGGCGCCAGCACCGACAGCAGCAGCGTGCCGCCGGCTTTGAGCAGTGTGCGGCGTATCTTGTCGGTGGACGGGGGCGAAATGGGATCGGGAGTATTTGTCATTAAAGATTTGGCGCAAAATGCAATTGTTGCAGACATTGCGCACCGCGTTCGGACTGGGCTTGTAACAGAATGTCGCGGCCCTGCCCCTGTACTTGCAAAAATACGTTCAGATCGGGCGGCGGCAAGACGCCGTCGGCTTTTTCGGGCCATTCGACGATGCAGATAGTGTTGTTATTGAAGTCTTCGCGAAAACCGGCCTCGATGAATTCATCGGCGCTGCTCATGCGGTACAGGTCAAAATGGATCAGGCTGATGCTGCGTCCGGCCAAGCTGATTGCGTACGGTTCGGCCAGCGTATAAGTTGGACTTTTGACATGTCCGGCAAAGCCCGACGCATGCAGCAGCGCGCGCGTCAGCGCGGTCTTGCCGGCGCCGAGTTCGCCGTGCAGGTAGATGACCAGTCCCGGCACGAGCGCGCGGGCGAGTGCCGCGCCGAGCGCATTGGTGCCGGCCTCGTCATGGAGATGGGCTTGAAAGCGCTGCATCGAATAAAATGACACCATGATTAGACAACAGTATAAAAAATGGCTGCGACCTTGACGGTGTTGACCTTGCCCGCTTTGCCCCGGACGGCCTGGCGACGATCGGGCTTGCTGCGCCGGCCTGTGCTGCCGCCGGCTCAGCCGCGGATGCTGCCATTGTATAACTTGCGGGCGCTGTGCGCCATGCCGCAGGCGCTGCTTTATCGCCAAATCGGAGCTGCCGGTGGCGGCCGCTGATACCGGCGGCGCGCGCGCCTGGCCCGAGCCGGCGCGTCTGGCGGCCGATATCAAGGAATGGGGCCGGGCGCTCGGCTTTTCGGCGATCGGCATCGCCGATGTCGATCTGTCTGTCGCCGAAGCCGGCCTGCGGGACTGGCTGGCGCAGGGCTTTCACGGTCAGATGGACTATATGGCAAGCCATGGCATGCTGCGCGCCCGTCCGGCCGAGCTGGTTCCGGGGACCGTGCGGGCGATCGTGGCCCGCCTCGACTACCTGCCGGCGGCCACCGCGGCGAACTGGCGTGAAAGGGAGGCGGCCCGCCTCGGGCAGGCGGGCGCCGCCAATGTGGCCCTGTATGCGCGCGGCCGCGATTACCACAAGATCGTGCGGTCCCGCCTGCAGCAGCTGGCTGAGCGCATCGAGGCCGAAATCGGGCCCTTCGGCTATCGCGTGTTCAGCGATTCGGCGCCGGTGATGGAAGCGGCGCTGGCCGAAAAGGCCGGCCTCGGCTGGCGCGGCAAGCATACCCTGATCCTGAACCGCGAGGCCGGCTCGATGTTTTTTCTCGGTGAACTGCTGGTCGATTTTGCCTTGCCGGTCGATGCGGCGCGCACGCCGCATTGCGGTGCCTGCCGGGCCTGCATCGATAGCTGTCCGACGCAGGCCATCGTCGGTCCCTACCGGCTCGACGCCAGGCGCTGCATTTCATATCTGACCATCGAACTGAAGCAATCGATTCCGCTCGAACTGCGGCCGCTGATCGGCAACCGGGTCTATGGCTGCGACGATTGCCAGACCGCTTGCCCGTGGAATAAATTCGCGCAGCGTTCGACCCTCGGCGACTTCGACGTCCGCCACGGACTCGACAGCGGGCAGTTGATCGATTTGTTCGGCTGGAGCGAGGACGAATTTTTGACGCGCATGCAAGGCAGTGCGATCCGCCGCATCGGGCACGAGCGCTGGCTGCGCAATCTGGCGGTCGGCCTCGGCAATGCCGCCGCGGCCGGCGACGCGCCCGCTATCGTGGCGGCGTTGCGCACGCGGCTGGCCCATCCGTCGGCCATGGTGCGTGAGCATGTGCAATGGGCGCTGGCCCGGCACGGCGCGCAGGCCACGCCGGCGACCGGCAATGGCGCTGACGGCGACGCTGCTGACGGCGGCGCGGTGCAATAGGATCTGCTCACGAACGGCGCAGATAGTGCGCAAATCCGGCGGCGCTGGCCGGCCTGCCGAAATAAAACCCCTGCGCCGCCGTGCAGCCGTGCGCGATCAAAAAATGCGCCTGTTCGGGCGTTTCGACGCCTTCGGCAATCACCTCCAGATGCAGGCTATGGGCCATGGCGATGATGGCGTCGATGATATCGATGTTCCGCTCCTGCTTGCCGATGCGCCGCACCAGCGAGCGGTCGATTTTCAGGGCGTGCAGCGGTACCCGCTGCAGACCGGCCAGATTGCTGATGCCGGTACCGAAATCGTCGATCGATAGCCGTACCCCGGCCGCGCTGAGCGCATGCAAGACATGCAAGTTTTCGGTGCCGGGCTCGCTCAGGGTTTCTTCATGAAGGTCGATCTGCAAGTCGCTGCCCTGCAAGCCGGACTCGCGCAGCAATTGCATCAGGTGTTCTGCAAAGCCGAGCTGGCCGAGCTGGCTGGCCGACAGGTTGATTGTAATTTTCAGTTCGGCGTGACCGGCCCGCCGCCAGCGCGCCAGCTGCAGACATGCTTCGCGCAACACCCAGTCGCCGATGGCCACGATCGCCCCGCTCTCTTCTGCAATCGGAATGAATTCGGACGGCGCGATCGTTTGATGACGGTGCGGCGACCAGCGCAGCAGGGCTTCGGCCGAAAAAATCCGGGCGCTGCCGATATCGACTTGCGGCTGGTATTGCAGGGAAAACTCGCCGCGCGGCAAGGCGCTGCGCAAATCCTTGCTCAGCGCGTGGCGCCGCCGTATTGCCAGGTCCAGGCCGGGAGTGAAAAATTGATAGTTGTCGCGGCCACTGGCCTTGGCCGCATACATTGCGCTGTCGGCCGCGCGCATCAGGGTGTCGATATCGCTGCCGTCGAGCGGAAACATGCTGATGCCGATGCTGGCGCCCAGATGCAATTCGTGATTGTCGACCGAAAACGGCAGGCCGAGCGAAGCCAGCACCTTGCCTGCCACCTGCGCCGCCTCGGAGGCATGGTTCAGGGCGTTCAGGGTGATGACGAATTCGTCGCCGCCCAGCCGCGCCACGCTATCGTCCTGGCGCAGGCAGTGGTGCAGGCGCGCCGCGACCACCTGCAGCACGAGGTCGCCGACCTGGTGGCCGAGCGTGTCGTTGATTTCCTTGAAATGATCGAGATCGATGAACATCAATGCCATCAGGCGCTGCTTGCCGAGGGCGTCGGCAATCGCGTTTTCCAGATCCCTGCGCAGCAAGGTGCGGTTGGGCAGGCCGGTCAGTTCGTCGTGATGGGCCTGGTAGCGTACCTGGCGCAGCGCGCGGTCGCGTTCGATGGCGATGCGGGCGATATGGGCCGCCAGCTCGGCCAATGCGTGCTCGCTGGCCTCGGGCTGGCGCTGAACCGGCGAATACATGGTCAGGATGCCGAACAGCCGCGCCTGCTGGCCGAGGATGGGCAGCGACCAGCAGGCGCGCAATTCGTGTTCGCGGGCCAGGTCACGGTAGCCTTCCCATGCCGGATCGCTGTCGATGGCGGTGGCGACAAAGCCGGCGTGCCCGACAAGGCTGCCGAGCATGGCCTTGGCGATATCGCCGGCGTAATGCGCCAGCGCCGGCAGCAGGCCTGGCGCGACACTGGGGGCGATGCAGGTCTGAATGCCGCCTGCCATCTGGCCCGGCTCGGCATGTTCGGGCAGCAAGGCGATGCAGCCGACGATCTGCTCGGCTTGCGATTCGACCAGCAGCACCAGCTCGCGCAAGATGTGTTCGAGCGGTGCCGTGGTGGCGATCATCTCGAACAAATGCGTTTTTCCTTTGAGTAGGGCGTCGATGCGCTTCTGGGCGCTGATGTCGCGCGCATTGATGACAATGCCGCGGCCGTTCGGCAAGTCGAGGCGCGCGAAGATGTTTTCCACGTTCAGCCACTGACCGTTCCGGTGCCGGTAGCGCGCCTCGAGGCGAACCGGCCGCCCTTCGTGCTTGCCGTCCGGCCGCGCCAGCGCGTTCAGCGCCGCTTGCACCCGGCCGGCATCGTCGGCATGAATCATGTCGGTGATTTTTTTGCCGATCAACTGACTGGGCTTGCGGCCGGCGATCTGTTCGCAAGCCGGGTTGGCGTAAGCGATGCGGCTGTCCTGGTCGACGATCAGAATGCTGTCGAAGGCGTTTTCGACAACTGCTGAAAAAATTTCGTCGGCAATTGTGCGCCGCTGCCGTTTTTTTCTTGCCGGCGGCGCGAACTCTCTGGCTTTGCGCTCGTTCATGTCGGGTCGGTGGCAGTCGTGTCCGGGTAACAGCCGAGCACAGTGAGGACTGTGCCGGTATCGCTCAAATCGCCGACGATCATGCGCACCGGCGGCGGGGCGATGCGCACCAGGGTCGGCGTCAGCAATATGCCGTCGCTGAGCGCGCGTAGCGGTTCGCGCAAGATATCGATTTTTTCGATGGCGTAGTGGCCGCGATAATACTGTCTGCATATCCGGTTCAGGTTCGCCAGCGCCTGTTCGGATGAATTGCTGCCTCTGGCGAAATAGAATTTGAACGCCGCCATGCCGGTTTCGGCCTCGGGCGCGGCGTATTTGTCGGGATTTTTTCGGGACATGTCAGCGGCTTTCCTGCAGTGGTCCGGAAGGGGACGATTCAAGGACGGTAATGCCGGTGCTGGCGAATACCAGTTCGTGCTGTGCATTCGAATGGGCGGTGCCGTGGCTTTTGCTGATGCGCAAACTGCGGCGCCGGCTGTCGCCGACATCGATGAAGGACAGTTCGATCCAGTTGCCGACGATCGATGAAATCTGCGCCCAGCTGTGATGCTCGGAAGTCGTGGCCGGATAGGGGACGGCATCGCAGACGAGCGTGACGCCGTGGCTTGCACAGAAATGCAGGATCTGTTCGACAAACATGAGCCATTCGATATCGTTTTCGGCCAGTCCGAGCGGCACCGACAGGCTGTCGATTGCCACGCAACGTGCGCTGTGGGCGACGATCAGGTCTCTGATGAGGAAAAAATGCTCGACCGGGCTGCGCGCCAGTTTGCGCGTCGAATGCAATTGCAGGATGCCGCCGGCCAGGTGCGGTGCCAGGTCGATCGCCACCGTTAACAGATTGCGTTGCAGCGCGGCGGGATTCTGGTCGAAGACCGATAGCAGCGCGCGCTCGCCGCGCGCACATGCGGCCTCGACGAAAGCGGCCGCCAGCGAGGTCTTGCCGGTGCCGGGCGTGCCCGATATCCAGGTGCTCGACTGCCGATAGTAGCCGCCGCCGAGCAGGCTGTCGAGCGAGGCGATGCCGCTCGACAGGCGCTCGTTCAGGTCGCCTTGCGGCGGATACGCCTGGTCGCTGAAATGGCTGAGCGAGATGCCTTTGGCGGAGATAGTCATCGGCACGCCGTCTTCGTCAAAATGGGTGCCGCGAAATTTTGTAATACGTAATTCGCGCCGCGCCTGGCGCTGGCCGCTGCCCTGGCTCAGCAAGATGGTGCAGTCGGCCATAAATTCGAGAAAATCATATTGAAGCGAAGCCGCTTGCGGCGCGCCCGGACGGGCGCGCACCGTGAGCAGGCCGGTCATGCCGCTGGCGGCCAGCCAGTCGCGCAAGCGGTAGCTCTCGCGGCGCTGCAGCGATGGCTGTTCAAGCAGCGAGAGCAAGAGATCGATCGAGTCGAACACGACCTGGCCGGCCCCCATTTCGGCGGCCTTGGCATCGACGATGGCCAACATCCCGGTCAGACTGAAGTCGCCTTTGCAAATGGCATCGGTGGGTGGCCTGGCGTCGATGAAATACAGTTTGTGTTGCTCTTGCAGCGCCGGCAGTTCCCAGCCGAAGCTGGCGGCATTGGCGACGACTTGATCGGGGCGCTCTTCGAAACAGATGAAAATGCCGGGCACGCCGCGCAACACGGCCGCATTGACCAGCGTTTGCAAGGCAAAAACGGTTTTGCCTGTACCTGGACCGCCGAGCAAGATCGTGGTGCGGTCTTTCGGCAGGCCGCCGCCGGTGATTCTGTCGAAGCCTTCGATGCCCGTGGCGCTTTTGCATAAGGCCTCGCCATTGCACGGTTTTTTGGCCATGGAGTGTCCATACTTGTAGGCGGGAAATGTACTGGCAGCTAGTCGCTCAGCTGCTGGCAAGACGCAATTAAGAATATGCAGCAAGGTCAGCAATAATTGGCATGCCTTGTTGCCATGCACATTGGCATGCACATCGGCATGCACATCGGCATGCATCGCCAGTCGCTACCTTTGCATTTAGACTGTCGCCATCGGCGGCTGTTCGGCGCACGAGAATAGTCATTTTGCTTAGATAAAGATAGTTTGATATGGATCGTGTAGATGAATGAAAATATTTTTTTATGTTGATAAACGTCTGTTCTTATGGAGACTGGCGGTAGAATTGGTATGCTTGTTGTCTGCATCGTTCGGTGCGCCATGGTGGCAAAATCAGCGTTATTATTGATATTTAACAAGCTGTGTCGCATTTTCGTAATAAGCATAGATAAAAATTGACGAAAACGCGTATTGATGGGTTATGATGGCCGCACTTTCCGGATTATGATATTTGTTGTTCGAATGTCATTGTGCGAAGGACCGATTTTGGAAGAGGTACTGCGAAAGACAAGTACCAGGAGTTGTGCATAAAAATGCCTGCAAGTTGGGGTAATACCGAGGAGACCGTGTTTTACAGTATGCTGTTATGTTGAGACTGGCAATTCCCCATGAGGGCGCCGCCAGCCAGATATAAACAGCCGGAAACGCGAGGATGGTTTTTAAAGCGTACCGCGAGGTGCGCTTTTTTCTTTTGGTGGGTGCATTTTCCGCGATCTGCGGGTAAGCTGGCGGCATGAAATCTTCTGCTTCCTGCGATTTGTTTTCCGCCATCGTGGCGGCTCCCTTCGGCGCCGTCGGTGTGCGCAGCGAGGCCGGCGTGCTGCTGGAGATGACGTATTTGCCGCCCCATTTCGGCGAAAAAGATGCGCAGGATGCGGTCTCGGCACGCGCTGCGCGCCAGATCGAACGCTATCTGGCCGAACCCGATTTCCGCTTCGATCTGCCGCTGGCCAGGATCGGCAGCGTATTCCAGAACAAGGTATGGACGGCGATCGCCTCGATTCCGCGCGGTCAGGTGCGGACCTATGGCGAGGTGGCCAGGCTGATCGGCTCGGCGCCGCGCGCGGTTGGCCAGGCCTGCGGCGCCAACTGGTTTCCGCTGGCGATTCCATGCCACCGGGTCACGGCCGCTGGCGGCCTGGGCGGTTTCGCGCACCATGACGACGATAGCGGTTTTCATCTGGGCGTCAAGCGCTGGTTGCTGGCGCACGAAGGCGTGACGGCGTATTGATGACGGCGGCCATCAGCGGCGCCAATCTGGCGGCGATCGACGAATTTTGCGATAGCCTGTGGCTGGAAGACGGACTGGCGAAAAATTCGCTCGACGCCTATCGGCGCGACATGCGCCTGTTCGCCGGCTGGCTGTATGCGCAGGACGCCGGCAAAAGTCTGTTTGCTGCCGACGGCGACGATATCAATGCCTATTTCGCGGCCTGCCACGCGCAAACCAAGGCCAGTTCATCGAACCGGCGGCTGGCGGTCCTGAAGCGTTTTTACCAGCTGGCGCTGCGTCAAAAGAAGATCGGCCAGGACCCCTGCCTGAAAATGAAGTCGGCCAAACAGCCGCCGCGTTTTCCCAAGACCTTATCCGAAGCACAGGTCGAAGCCTTGCTGGGGGCGCCCGATGTCGGCACGCCGCTGGGCCTGCGCGAGCGGACCATGCTCGAATTGATGTATGCCAGCGGTTTGCGCGTGTCCGAACTGGTATTGCTGAAAACAGTCGAAGTGGGATTGAACGAAGGAGTGTTGCGCATCACCGGCAAGGGCAGCAAGACGCGCCTGGTGCCGTTCGGCGAAGAGGCGCGGGCATGGATAGTCCGTTACCTGAAAGAGGCGCGCGGCGCCATCCTGAACGGGCAGGTCAGCGATGCCTTGTTCGTCACCGCGCGCGGCGAGGCGATGTCGCGCCAGATGTTCTGGATACTGATCAAAAAACACGCCAGCCGTGCGGCCATCAACGCGCCCTTGTCCCCGCATACGCTGCGCCACGCATTTGCCACGCATTTGCTCAATCATGGGGCCGATTTACGTGTGGTGCAGCTATTATTGGGCCATGCCGATATCTCGACGACCCAGATTTATACGCATATTGCGCGCGAACGATTGAAAAAGCTTCATGCGGCCCACCATCCGCGCGGTTGACACAGCAGTTTGATGTTCAGAACTACGGATAGTGCGTCATAATGGCTGATCCGTTCCGATCGACAGCAAAGACAGCAAAGTGAGGTGCCTTATGGCAAAAACAAATTTCCAGTATGAAAAGCGCCAAAAAGAATTGGAAAAAAAGCGCAAGAATGAAGAAAAGGCCAGGCGCAAGCTGGAGAACAAGAATAAACCGCACGACAGCAGCGAAGGCGATGCCGAGGGCGGCGCCGCGCCGCTCGAGTCCGAGGTCCCGGCCGCGGGCGCCGAACCGCAGCCATAGGATTGTTGTGAGCGGCCGGCGGTGCCGGTGGTGTGTGGGCCATGTGTGGGCTCTTTCACCGGTGCCGCCGGGGCCTTTGCCGCTCAGCCGGCGTGGTCCGGCACGACCGCCGCCTTGGCCGTAGCCTCATGTGCGGCCGGCCCGGCTTCCGGCTCCCCCTTGAACCAGCGCGTGGCCCGCTTGCCGAGGTTGTCGAGATAGGTGTACGCCACCGGCACCACCACCAGCGTCAGCAAGGTCGAGGTGATGACGCCGCCGATCACCGCGCGCCCCATCGGCGCCTGCTGTTCACCGCCATCGCCGAGCCCCAGAGCCATCGGCAACATCCCGAAAATCATCGCCAGCGTCGTCATCAGGATCGGCCGCAGGCGCACCTGGCCGGCCTCGAGAATGGCGTCGTGCTGACTTCTTCCCTCGCGCTGGCCGTGGTTGGTGAAGTCGACCAGCAAGATCGCATTTTTCGTCACCAGGCCCATCAGCATGATGATGCCGATGACCGAGAAGACGTTCAGCGTACTGCCGGTAATTAACAGCGCCACCAGCACCCCGATCAGCGACAGCGGCAGCGAGACCATGATGGCCATCGGTTGCAGGAAGCTGCCGAATTGCGAGGCCAGCACCAGATAGATGAAGATGATCGCGATGCCGAGGGCGGCAATGGCGCCGCCCATGGTTTCATCCATCTGCTGGGCCTGGCCGCCAATGTCGAAGCGTACGCCCGGCGGCAATTCGATTTCCTTGATCGCTTTTTGCACATCGCTGTCGACATCGCCGGCCGGCCGGCCATCGACGCCGGCGTAAATGGCCACGCGCCGCTCGAGCGCCTGGCGCTTGAGCACTTGCGGACTGCTCGACGGCACGAACTCGACCACCTGGCGCAGCGTCACCATCAGCGGCTTGCCGTCGGCGCCGAGCTTGCTGCTGGCCAGCGAGAGGTCGCCGAGGTCGGCAATCTTTTGCCGGCCCGACTTCGGCAATTGCACATTGACGTCATAGTTCTGGCCGTCCGATGCCAGCCAGTGGCTGACGGTGTCGCCGGCCACGAACGGGCGCAGGGCCGCGCCGATCTGCTGGGTGGTCAGTCCGAGGTCGCTGGCCAGGTCGTTGTTGATCTTGATGGTGGTGGCCGGGTTGGCGCCGGCCTGGCTGTATTCGATATCGGCCACGCCCTTGATATTGGCCATCTTCTTCATCAGCTTGGCGGCGACGTAATCGAGCTTGCCTTCGTCCTGGCCGAGAATGGCGATGAAGATCGGCTTGTTGCCGACCGATAGTTCGATGCCGGCGATCGGCTGCAAGCGCTTGCGGATCAGCTGCTCGAGTTCTTTTTGCGAGCGCCGGTGCGTCACTTTGGCTTCGGTCAGTTTGAGGTCGACCTGGGCCGTGTTCTTGCCGTCGCTGGTACCGACGCGCACGATGATGCTGTCGATTTCCGGGAATTCCTTCAGGGCCAGTTCGATTTGCCGCACCTTGCTGTCGGTGTATTGCAGACTCGAGCCTACTGCGGTCTTGAAACGCAATTGGATCGTGCCCTGATCGGTATCGGGGAACATTTCGCCGCCAATCATTGGCGTCAGCATCAGGCTGCCGGCAAACAGGACGAAGGCGGTCAGCAGCGTCAGCTTGCGCCACCGTAAAGCGAGCGCCAGCACTCTGGCATACCAGAGGTGGATGTAGTCGATGCCGTGCTCGATTTTTTCCATCGCGCGCCCGAGCCACGGCACATACCGGAAGCGGTCCTTGACCGGATCGGGCCATACCGAGGACAGCATCGGATCGAGCGTGAAGCTGACAAACAGCGAGACCAGCACGGCCACCGCGACGGTGATCCCGAACTGCATGAAGAAGCGGCCGATGATGCCCTTCATGAAGGCCACCGGCACGAACACGGCGACGATGGCGAAAGTGGTGGCCATCACGGCCAGGCCGATTTCGTTGGTGCCGTCGGCCGCCGCTTTCAGATGGCTTTTGCCCATGCCCAGATGGCGCACGATGTTTTCGCGTACCACGATGGCATCGTCGATCAGCAAGCCGATGCACAGCGACAGCGCCATCAGCGTCAGGAAATTCAGGGTGAAGCCGAAGATCTTCATCGCGATAAAGCTGGCCATCACCGAGATCGGCAGCGTCAGCCCGGTGATGATGGTGCTGCGCCAGGAATGCAGGAACAGAAACACGATCACCATGGTCAGCACCGCGCCTTCGATGATGGTGCTCTTGACGTTGTCGAGCTGGCTTTGCACGCGGTCCGAGGCGTCGTCGAGAATGCGCAGCTTGATGTCGGACGGCAGCGTGGTCTTGAGCGCCGCCACCACGCGCTTGATGCCGGTGCCGACTTCGACCACGTTGGCATCCTGGACTTTCGTTACTTCCAGCGAAATGGCGCGCTGGCCGTTGACGCGCGAGATCGAGGTCTCTTCTTCTTCGCCGTCGACCACATTGGCCACCTGCTCCAGAAACACGGGATTGCCGGCGCGGCGGGCGACGATGATTTTATTGAAGCCGCGCGGTTCGCGGATCATGCCTTCGACCCGCACCAGCTGTTCGCTGGCGCCGTAACTGATGTTGCCGGCCGGGAGATTCTGGTTGTTTTGCTGGATCGCGCGGATCACCTCATCGACGCCGACGCCCTGGCTGTTGAGCTGATCGGGTTTCAGGTTGATCAGGATCTGGCGGTTGGTATTGCCGTTGACGCGCACCTGGCCGACCCCGGCCACGCTTTGCAGGCGTTTGACGATGACCTGGTCGGTCAGCACCGACAGTTCGCGCAGGCTGTGGTCGCTCGCCGACAAGGTCAGTTGCGCGATCGGCGAGGCATTGTCGCCTTCGGCGCGGACGATGAACGGGTCTTTGGCTTCCTTGGGGAAGTTAGGTCGCACCTGCGCGACCTTGTCGCGGATGTCCTGCATCGCCTTGTCCATATTGGTGGACAGGTCGAACTCGATCGAGACGCCGGCCCGTCCTTCCCATGAATTGCTGCGCAAGGTCTTGACGCCGCTGACGGTGTTGACCGCGTTTTCGATCGGCCGCGTGATGTCGTTTTCGACCGCCGCCGGCGCTGCGCCGGGATAACTGACCTCTACCCAGGCATAGGGCAGTTCGACATTGGGCATGCTTTCGAGGTTGAGGCGGTTATAGGAAAACGTGCCGAGCACGATCAGCGCCACCATGACCATGGTCGCAAACACCGGGTTCTGGATGCTGACTTTGGTAATCCACATGGCTTAACCCTTGTTCGACGTCGCGCTGGCGGCGGCGGTGGCCGGCGCCGACACAGTGGCCGGTGCGCCGCGTTGGGCCGGCGCGTCCATCAATTTGACCTTGCTGCCGGGCTTGACGCCGTCGAGCTTGGCGACGATCACGGTATTGCCTTTGACCAGGCCGCTCAAGACTTCGGCATAGCCTTCGTCGTCATTGCGCAGGCCGAGCGTGACCGCTTGCGCCACGACCTTGTTGTTGTCGATTTTGTAGACCACTTGCCGGCCCTTGTCGTTGACCAGTGCGCTCAGCTGCACCAGCGGGACGCCCGGCTTCGATTGCTCGGTGACGATGTTGCCCTTGGCGAACATGCCGCCGCGCAGCACGCCATCGCTGTTATTGACGGCGATATAGACGAGCATGGCGCGCGAACCGGTTTCCGAGGTAGGATTGATGCGTTCGACCTTGCCGGTGAAGTCGCGATTCTGGAAGCCGTCGACCGTGAAATGGACTTGCTGGCCGATGGCAATGCGCGGGATGTCGCTGGCCGGAATCGGCGCTTCGAGCGTCATGCGGGCCAGATTGACGATGGAGAAAATCGGCATGTCGGGCGAGAGCTTGTCGCCGCCCTGCACATGGCGTTTGCTGACGATGCCGGCGATCGGCGCCCGGATCACGGTGTCGGCCAGCGCCAGGCGGGCAATTTCGACCAGCGAGGCGACCGATTTGGCGTTGGCGGCGGCCAGTTCGACGGCGTTTTGCGTGGTCTCGAGCGAATTTTGAGAAATGAAATTTTGCTTGCGCAGTGTTTCGTTATTGGCCGCATTGCGCCTGGCCAGCGACAGCCGGGCCTGCGCTTCTTCGAGTGCGGCTTGCTGCTGCGTCAGCCGGGCCTGCAGATCGGCGGTGTCGAGCCGCGCCAGGACCTGGCCGGCGGCGACCGTCATGCCTTCCTGGACCAGCGTCTCGCGGACCACGGCCGCCACCTTGGCCTTGACCGTGGTTTGCGTCACCGGCGTCAGCGAGCCCGATAGCGGCAGCGTCACCTTCAGCTGCCGTTCGGCGATGGCGGCAACGTCGCCGTCGGCCAGTTCAAACACCGTCGTCTTTTGTCCGTCCTTGGCAATCTCGGCCGGTTTGCCGGCCGCGCCGCTGGTTTTGGCATGCATGGTCATCCAGGTGCCGCCGCCGCCGAGCACCACGATCAGTGCCGCCACGGGTAAACGCCAGGCTTTGCGGCGTTTGAAAAAGCGAAGGGGAGAGCGCACTAGCGTGTCTGGAGTCATGGCTGTTTTTCGGTTGAAATTAAGTGGGCGAACGCGTGTTTCTGCGATGTTGCCACTGTACGGAATGTCGTGCTTAAAAGCTAAGGGATTGCGACGGACGGTGAGGTGGAAAGGGCGAACTGCTGAAATACAGGCTTGAAATGCGTAAAAATGGCGTCGTCAGCGCTGCTGTTCGGTGCTGGCAGGCCAATCAATCTGTTCGCAAGGCAAGCACAGGCAATCCGATGGCCTGCCTATGGCGACGACGACACTGGCCGGCATGTGGAAAAAGACATGATTTATTGCTGTTCAGTTCAGCGTAATGGAATACCAAGTGGCATGGTAGGCTGATCTTTTATGAAAGACCAGCATTGCCAGCGGCATAGTTGCAAATTGGTAACAAATAGCGGATCGGGAATGCTGATACCGCATGCGTGTCGCCCATGGCCTCATATGTCTGGCGCATTTTCAGGCCGTGCCGCAGCTGTCTGACGGTGGCGAAGAGCGTGTAAGTTGTTGCATAATAGCCAGTTGTAGACTTTTCGGTTGGTGCTATTTCTTTAATTTATGGCAAAACATATTTCCGAAACGCCCGCGACCCAGTTTTTAAAAAAACATGGCGTCGTTTTTTCCGAGCATCCGTACGATTATGAAGATCACGGCGGCACGGCGGTTTCGGCGCGCGAACTGGGGGCGCCCGAACATGTCGTGATCAAGACGCTGGTCATGCAGGACGAGGGGGCCAAGCCGCTGATCGTCCTGATGCATGGCGACCGCAAGGTCTCGACCAAGAATCTGGCGCGCCAGATCGGTTGCAAGAGCATCGCGCCGTGCACGCCCGAGGTGGCCCAGCGTCATTCCGGTTATCAGGTCGGCGGCACCTCGCCGTTCGGCACCCGCAAGGCGATGCCGGTATATGTCGAGGAAAGCATTCTGGCGCTCGATAAAATCTATATCAATGGCGGGCGCCGCGGTTATCTGGTGGCTATCGCACCGGCCGTATTGCAGGCGGTGTTGCCGGCACTACAGAGCGTCCATTGCGCGCTCGACGAGTAATTTTTTTCCGAGCCAGTTTTAAATCAAGAACGGCTTTTCATGCAGTATCTGCAGCGAACCGGCGCCGCGAACCGGGCAGCGCGCTACACAGCGGCTCAGTGTCTCTGCGCCTCCGTGTTTCGGCGCCTGTCGCCGCCAGTATTTTTTGAACATAGAGAGTCGAACAGACCGTTATTAAGGAATCCATGTATACAGCTTTATTTGTCGTCGCCGCTTATCTGATCGGCTCCATTTCTTTTGCCGTCGTCGTCAGCAAACTGTTCGGCATCGCCGATCCGCGCACTTATGGTTCGAAAAATCCGGGGGCGACCAATGTTTTGCGAAGCGGTAATAAATATGCGGCCGTGCTGACGCTGGCCGGCGACGCCTTCAAGGGCTGGCTGGCAGTCTGGCTGGCCGACCGCTACGGCGCCCAGTACGGCGTGTTCGACACCGGCGTGGCGCTGGTCGCGGCGGCGGTTTTCATCGGCCACCTGTGGCCCGTGTTTTTCAAGTTTGTCGGCGGCAAAGGAGTCGCCACCGCGCTTGGCGTGCTGCTGGCGATTAACGGCTGGCTGGCGCTGGCGACGCTGGCAACCTGGCTCGTCATCGTCTACGCGACGCGCTACTCGTCGCTGGGCGCCATCGTGGCGGCGCTGTTTGCGCCGTTTTATTATGCGCTGCTATTTGGCGTCAACGACACCCTGTATGCCATTACGGCCATGTGCGCCTTGCTGCTATACCGTCATGGCGGCAATATCGGCAAGCTCATGACCGGCAAGGAAAGCCGGATCGGCGGCGGCAAGGCCGGCAAGGGCGGCAACGGCGGCAAGAAAAAATAGTCCTGTGCGCGCCGGCTGCGGTTGCGTCCGCGGCTGCGTCCATTACGCCTCGCCGCCGAGGGGCCGGCGGTGCCGCAGTGTCAGCCGATTTCGCTGAGCGGCCAGCGTGGCCGGACATTGAAGGCATAGTCGCGGCTGGCCGCTTGCGGATTGGCTTGCAGGCGCAGCGCGCCGGCAAAAGCGATCATGGCGCCGTTATCGGTACAAAACTGCAGCTCCGGATAAAACACCTGGAAGCGGCGCTTGGCCGCTGCCGCATTCAGCGCGGCGCGCAACTGGCTGTTGGCGCCGACGCCGCCGGCAATGACGAGCCGTTTCAAGCCGGTCTGTTTTAAGGCCGTCATGCACTTGGCGCTCAAGACATCGACGATGGCATCGACAAAGCCGCGTGCGATATCGGCCTTGTCCTGCCTGCTCAGCGCTTGCTGCGCCAGGCTGGCGGCGTGATTTTTGACCACCGTCAGCACGGCCGTCTTCAGGCCCGAAAAACTGAAATTCAAATCCTTGGAATGCAGCATCGGACGCGGCAATTTATAGGCTTGCGGATCGCCTTCGGTGGCCAGCAGCGAAATGGCCGGTCCGCCCGGATAACCGAGGCCCAGCAATTTGGCCGACTTGTCGAACGCCTCGCCGGCCGCATCGTCGAGCG
This sequence comes from Oxalobacteraceae bacterium, assembly GCA_021768485.1. Taxonomy (GTDB): domain Bacteria; phylum Pseudomonadota; class Gammaproteobacteria; order Burkholderiales; family Burkholderiaceae_D; genus JAIZVZ01. The sequence goes on from JAIZVZ010000010.1 coordinate 31,683, forward strand.
TCTCGCCGAGCAGCTGGTAGCGGCCGACGCCGTCGACCCGCATCAATTGCGTATGGCCGCCCGAGACCAGGAGCGCCACAAATGGAAACGGCGGCGGATTGTCGGCCAGCAGCGGCGCCAGCAGATGGCCTTCGAGATGATGGATGCCGAGCACCGGGCGGTCGATCGCCAGCGCCAGGCTGCAGGCCACCGAGGCGCCCACCAGCAGCGCCCCGGCCAGGCCCGGACCCTGGGTGTAGGCGACCGTGTCGATCTGTTCGAGGCTGAGGCCGGCTTCGCCCAGGGTTTGCTTCAACAGCGGAATGGCGCGCCGGATGTGGTCGCGCGAAGCGAGCTCGGGCACCACGCCGCCGTATTCCTCATGCATGGCCACTTGCGAGTACAAGGCATGCGAGAGCAGGCCGCGCTGGGTGTCGTACAACGCCAGTCCGGTTTCATCGCAAGAAGATTCAACGCCGAGAACGATCATAAGAATAAAGCCTAAGAATAATCCGTCATTGTAATGGAAGACAGGGGCATCCATCCGGTGTAAGCTTATCGGATGACGACACCCTACCCAACAGCCCACCTCATCAAGGAAATCGGCCGCGGCGCCAAAGGCGCGCGCAGCCTGTCGCAAGGCGATGCCCAGGCCCTGTATGCGGCCATGCTGGAAGGCCGCGTGTCGGACCTCGAACTCGGCGCCATCATGCTGGCGCTGCGCATCAAGGGCGAATCGACGGCCGAAATCGCCGGTTTCCTCGAGGCCGCCGAAGCGAGCTTTCCTCTGTTGCCGGCGCCGCCCGGGCCGTTGGCGCCGGTCGTCATTCCCACTTATAACGGGGCGCGCAAGATGCCGAACCTGACGCCGCTGCTGGCCTGCCTGCTGGCGCGCGAGGGCGTGCCGACGCTGGTGCATGGCGTGTTGCGCGACAAGGGGCGGGTGGCCACGGCCGAGATTTTCGAAGCGATGGGATTGCCCGTCGCCGGCGCGCCCGGCGAGGCGGCCGCCGCGTTTGCGCGCCAGTTGCCGTGCCTGATGCCGATCGAGGCGCTGGCGCCGCGCCTGGCCTACCTGCTGTCGCTGCGCCGCATTTTAGGCGTGCGCAATTCGACCCATACGCTGGTCAAGATGATGCAGCCGTTTGCGTGCGCGGCGCTGCGCCTGACCTCGTACACGCATCCCGAATATCTGACCATGTTGCGCGATTATTTCGGCAATTGCGCGCCGGCCGGGCGCGGCGATATTTTCCTGATGCGCGGCACCGAAGGCGAGACCGTCGCCAATGTCCGGCGCGCGCAGCAGATCGAATGGTTTCACGCCGGCGTCGGCACGGTCCTGGCCGACAAGGAAGATCCGACCGATGCCTTGCCGGACCTGCCCGACGACAGCGGTGCCGCGGCGACCGCGGCCTGGATCACCGAGGTATTGCGCGGCAGGCAGGCGGTGCCGAATGCGATTGCGGCGCAGGTCGCCCATTGCGTCGACGTCGCGCGCGCGCTGCGCGCCTGAAAGGGCGACAAAAACGCCGCTGCCGGGCGTTTTCCGGCTGCTTAAAAAATGCCGGCAAGATCGGGCGGCAAGATCAGCCGGCGATACGCAGCGCGCCGATCAATTGCGCGCGGTAGATTTTCAGCGCGTCCTCGGTTTTCCCTTTTGGCGCGCTGGCCACCGGCGCCAGATAATCGCCATACACCATGCCGAGGAATTTGCCGTCGTGGACCAGGGACAGCGCCAGGAATGAACTGGCGCCGACCAGTTCCTGGTACCAGGGCGGCATCAGCTTGGCGTACGCCGGCGCGCGGACGTCGGCCATGAACATGTCGGCCTGCTTGGCCATCAACAGACGGAAAATATCGGGCCTGGGGCCGTGGCAGCGGAATTTCGACGCGATCTGGCTGGCGTCGCGGCCGACGCCGGCAACGGCGACCAGGCCCGAACCGCCATTGGGCAGCAACAGCATGGTCAGGTCGAAGGCATATTCGGCGTGCATCTTGCGCAAGGCCTGGTGAATCACTTCGATCGGTTTTTTGACGTCGTCGCTGCGGGCCTGGGCCAGGCTGTCTTGCGAAGACAGGATGTCGAGCGCAACTTCGGAACCCTTGCGCAGCAGCGCGCGGGCATCGTTCAGATTGACCGGAAAGCCCATGTCCTGCAGCACGGCTTCGGTATCGCCGAGCGCCTGTTCGACCCAGGCCAGCGTCTCGTCTTCGTGCAGCGAGAGCGCGGCACGGAAAGACGACAGCGTCTGCGCCAGTTCGGCTTTTTCGCGGTTGGCCGGCAGGCGAAACAAGGCATCGGTAATCCGGCGCGAAAACAGCGCGCATTGCTGGTGCCAGTTCATGGCATTGGCGGACGGACTGGTCGGCGCCTTGTCGGCATGCGGCGCCAGGCTGTTTTGTATGATGTCGGGCAAATTCCAGTTTTGGGCGATGACTGCGCCGATTTCTTCGAAGCGCACGCCGAGCGTGCGCATCACGGCTTCGTCCTCCGCCAGATTTTCCTCGGCTTGCAAGGCGCGGCTGCGTTCGATGTCGTCGTACAGATAGTATGTGGCCATCATGCGGCCCAGGTTTTGCATCAGGCCGCACACCTGGGCTTCCTGCGCTTTGAAGCGCACGCCGTTATTGCGCGTGACCTTGGCGGCGATCGTGCCGCACACATAGGCGGCGACGATTTCGGCGTGTAATTGCGTCGATTGCGGCTTGTTCGACAAGGAGTCGAGCAGGGCTAGCGACAGCGCCACCGACTTGACCGTATTTAAGCCCAGGACGGTCAGCGCCTGGTCGATCGTGGCCACATTGCGCGTGCTGCGGCTGCTGGCGTTGGCCAGCCGCAGCAATTTGCTGGTCAGGGCGGCGTCGCGCAAAATGGCGGTTGTAATGTCGCGTGCGTCGCTGTCGTCGTCGCCCATGCGGCTGATGACCTGGACCGAGCCGCCCAGGCCGGCAAAGCCGGGATCGTTCGCCATGCTGCTTAGCAGTTTGCTCAATACCGCCGATTGTTGCTCTTGCATACCTATTCACTACCTTATAAATCCATGGGGTAACGCGCACCAGGGGATGGCGAATTATAGGGTGGCGGGTCGCTTTCGCCTAGTCAAAAAATATCAAAAAGAAAACAAATTTGTTAAATTCCCTGACGTAAGCACTTGATTTCATGTGAAATATTTCCTGAGCGTAATTGATTGCGTAATTCAGCCGGCTTTCGATGCTTGCCGACATACAATAGCGGTTTTAAATGCAGGCCCGTGCCTTCTCCTCGCGTGGGTGTGCTTGCAATGATGGAAATATATATATGGCAAAAAAGTACGATGTCGCCGTGATCGGCGCCGGCGCCGCCGGCATGATGTGTGCGGCGGTGGCGGCCGGGCGTGGAAAAAGTGTGGTCTTGATCGATCATGCCGACAAGCTCGCTGAAAAAATTCGTATTTCGGGCGGCGGCCGCTGCAATTTCACGAATCTTGATGCCGGACCGCAGAATTTTTTGTCGGAAAATCCTCATTTTTGCAAAAGCGCCTTGTCGCGCTATACGCCGCAGGATTTTTTGGCCTTGCTCAAACGCCATCGGATTGCCTTTCATGAAAAGCATAAGGGGCAGCTGTTTTGTGACGATTCGGCCGAGCAGATTATCGCCATGCTCAAGGATGAATGCGCCAGTGGCGGCGTGCACTGGCGCATGCCGTGCAAGATCGAGTCGGTGGCGCGCCAGCTTGAGGCTGATGAAGGGGGCTTTCTGCTGCTGACCGATAGCGGCGAGATTACCTGCACCAGTCTGGTGATTGCTACCGGCGGCCTGTCGATCCCGAAAATCGGCGCCACCGACTTTGCCTTTCGCCTGGCGCAGCAGTTCGCGCTCAAGATTGTCGCGCCGCGCCCAGCGCTGGTGCCGCTGACCTTCGACGCCCATGAGTGGGCGCCGTTTGCCGAACTGGCCGGGATTGCCTTGCCGGTTGAAATCGAAACCGGGAACAAAGACGGCAAGGACCACAAGAAAGAAGGCGGAAAGAAAGGCGGCGCGCGCGCCGGCCGTTTCCGCGAGGACTTGTTATTTACACATCGCGGCCTGTCCGGCCCGGCCGTGTTACAGATCTCCAGTTATTGGCAAGAAGGGGCAGCGCTGCGCATCAATTTACTGCCCGATATCGATGCCGGCGCCGAATTAATCGCAGGAAAAGGCGCCATCAAGAAAAATCTCGGCAATGTCGTGGCGCAATGGCTGCCGGCGCGCCTGGCCGACCGCCTCATTGCACTGGCCGGCCTGCAGGGCGACGCCCGCCTGGCCGATCTGAGCGACAAGCAATGCCGCCAGCTGGGACTGGCGATCAATGGCTGGGTCATCACCCCCAACGGTTCCGAAGGCTATCGCAAGGCCGAGGTGACGCTGGGCGGCATCGATACGCGCGAACTGTCGCAGCAGAGCATGATGGTCAGCAAGGTGCCCGGCCTGTATTTTATTGGCGAATGTATCGATGTGACCGGCTGGCTGGGCGGGTATAATTTCCAGTGGGCGTGGGCGTCGGGTGTGGCTGCCGGGCAACATGTCGAATAAATGTCGTAAAAGCTGTCAAAGATCGCAAATGAGCGCATCTGGGGGCTTCCATTGGCAATCGAAATCTGCTACTATCGCTGTCTTCTCATAAATCCACCGGCATTGAATTTACATGACCACGATCCGTCTTAAAGAAAACGAACCGTTCGAAGTCGCTATGCGACGTTTCAAACGCACCATTGAAAAAACCGGTCTGTTGACTGAATTGCGTGCGCGCGAGTTTTACGAGAAGCCAACAGCTGAGCGTAAGCGCAAGCTCGCCGCTGCTGTCAAACGCCATTACAAGCGTATTCGCAGTCAGCAACTGCCTAAAAAACTGTTCTAAAAAAACATCGCCGCTTGTTTGCAGTGGGACGGCGTAGTGGCGCTGTGTTGATCATTTCAATGTTCAGCCAGTCATTTCGCTGCCACTTTACAGAAACAAGCAGAAGTAAACTGCATGGGCAATGCGATGTTTGAATATAGTTAATATAGTCAAGACACAATTTCCCAAAGTCGGATGCCAAGGCATTTCGGCTGCTAGTCGCAACCCGCTCCGGTCGTCCCGCAGCGGGTTTTGGCATTTATATTCATCACGGAGGACCAAATGGGTTTGAAAGAACAAATTACCGACGACATGAAGGCGGCCATGCGCGCCAAGGACGCGGGCAAGCTCGGCACGATCCGCATGCTGACCGCGGCCATCAAGCAAAAAGAAGTCGATGAGCGCGTTGTCGTGAGCGATGAGCAAGTGCTGGCCATTATTGAAAAAATGATCAAGCAACGCAAGGATTCGATCGCCCAGTTTGAAGCCGGCGCCCGCCAGGATCTGGCCGATATCGAAAAAGCCGAACTGGCCGTGTTGACGGCCTATATGCCGGCAGCGCTGTCGGAGGCTGAAGTGGCTGCCGAAGTGAGCGCCGCCACTGCCGGCGCCAGCGGCCCGCAAGACATGGGTAAAGTCATGGCTGTCCTCAAGGCCAGGCTGGCGGGGCGCGCCGACATGACGCGCGTCTCGGCCATGGTCAAGGCGGCGCTGACGCCCAAGGCCTGAATATAAGTTCGAGCATCGGTCTGCGCAGCCTGCTGCGCGGCCCTTTCTTCACTCATGATTCCGGCTTCCTTTCTCCAAGATTTGCTCAACCGCGTCGACATTGTCGAGGTGGTGGGCAAATACGTGCCTTTAAAAAAGACCGGCGCCAATTTTTCGGGCCTGTGCCCGTTTCATAGCGAAAAATCCCCAAGTTTTACAGTCAGTCCGACCAAGCAGTTTTATCATTGCTTTGGCTGTGGCGCGCACGGTACGGCCATCGGTTTTTTGATTGAATATTCGGGCATGGGCTTTGTCGAAGCAGTCAAGGATCTGGCGCAAAACGTCGGCATGACGGTGCCCGACCAGGATGACAAGATTGCGCCGGCGCAGCGCGCCGAATACCAGGCCAAGAGCATGGCCTTGTCGGAAGCGATGAGCAAGGCCTCTGATTACTATCGCGGCCAGTTGCGCGGCGCCACCGGCGCCATCGAGTATCTGAAAAAGCGCGGCCTGACCGGCGAAATCGCCCTGCGTTTCGGCCTCGGTTATGCGCCCGAAGGCTGGGACAATTTGCGCAGCGTTTTTTCCGATTACGATGCGCTGGCGCTGGCCGAGGCCGGCCTGGTAATCGACCGTACCGACGATGAGGGGCATAACCGGCGTCGTTACGACCGTTTTCGCGAACGCATCATGTTCCCGATCCGCAATACCAAAGGGCAGGTGATTGCCTTCGGTGGCCGTATTCTCGATCAGGGCGAACCCAAATACTTGAATTCGCCGGAAACGCCACTATTTCAAAAGGGACACGAGCTATACGGTTTGTTTGAAGCGCGCACGGCGATTCGCGATGCGGGCTATGTACTGGTAACCGAGGGGTATATGGACGTGGTGGCCTTGGCGCAAATGGGTTTTCCGCAGGTGGTGGCCACGCTGGGTACGGCGTGCACGTCGATCCATGTGCAAAAACTGTTGCGCCAGACCGATGAAGTCATTTTCAGCTTCGACGGCGACCGCGCCGGCGTCAAGGCGGCGCGGCGCGCGCTCGATGCCAGCCTGCCTTATGCCAGCGACAATAAAGTCATTCGTTTTCTGTTTTTGCCGGCCGAGCACGACCCCGACAGCTATATCCGGGCCTATGGTTTTGAAGCGTTCGAGCAGCAAGTGCGCGATGCCCTGCCTCTGTCGCAATTTCTGCTCAATGAAGTCGTCGGCGATCATGATTTGAGCCAGCCCGAGGGGCGCGCGCGCACCATGTTCGACGCCAAGCCGCTGTTGCAGGCGATGCCGCCATCGGCGCTGCGCTGGCAAATCGTGCACGGCCTGGCGCCGCTGACGCAAACCACGGCGGCCGAGATCGAATCGCTGTTTGAGCTGGCGATGCCGGTGGCGAAAGCGCGGCAGGCGCCGCCGCGCGGCAAGCGTGCCGCCCCCATGGGGCTCGAGCGGCAGATCATGCGCTTGCTCGTGCGTCATCCGGTGCTCGCATTTGATATGGATCAAGCAACACTTGATGCTTTGGCGCATTTCGCCCCTGATAATGCGGAGATGTTTGCGCAATTGTTGCAGGCGGCAACAGCCATGGGGCCGGACGCCAATTTTGCTGCGCTGGCCGAGCAGTTGCGGGCGACGGGAGCTGAATTCGATGCCTTGATTTTTGAAATTGCTTCCGATACCGAGTCCGAATTCGATACGGCCCGGCTTGAATTTGCGGGGGCTTTGCGGCAGATTAAGATGGCCGTACTCAAGGCCGAACTGGAGCAACTGGTTAATCGCGGCATGTCGGCCGAGGGCGATACAAATCGCTATCGGGAAATCATGGCCCAGCAAGAGCAATTGCGGCGCCAGGCTGAAGCCGAAGCAGGCGCCCGTTGAGGGTGGCGCAAGCCCCGGCGTTCTGTACTGGAGGAATGTGGCATGCCGTGGTATAATTTAACGTTTAGGATTCAAGGTGTTAGCGCACTCTGGGCTTGATTTTCACCAAAGTGTGGGTAGATATAACAAGTAAAAAAGTGCACTCACCGGATTGAGTGCATGCGCGGCGCAAGCGGCGCGGTATCCCTTCAGTTGTGATTTTATGGCCAAAGCAATGACGAAACCCGCGAAAACTTCTGTTAAACCGGCGACTTCAAAAGCCACCGCAGCCGCACCGGCAAGCGCTAAAAAAGCGAACAAGCCGGCATCGAAACTGGTAGCGAAACCGGCCCCGGGCAAGGCCCGAGCGGTCGCCGCAAAAAGTGTGAAAGCAGTCAGCAAGCTAGTCAGTAAAGAAACAACGAAGGCGGCAAGTAAGGTGGCAACTAAGGCGGTAACTAAGGCGGTAACTAAGGCGGCTACGAAGGTGGCAGCCAAGGCGACAACGAAAGCCGTCGCCAAGCCGGCCAGGCCTGCGCCCAAGCCAACAGGAAAATCGGCAGTCAAAGCCGCGCCGTCAGCGGCGCTGGTGAAAAAAGCGGCGGCCAAGCCGGTCGCCAAAAATAGTGTTAAAGCAAGCGTCAAAGCGGCACCGAATACCGCCACAAAACATGTGGTAAAACCAGCGGCAAAATCTGCCGCAAACAAGACCGGATCAAAGGTTGCCGTCAAGGCGGAACCAAAGGCGATAGCCAAACCGGTCGGCAAGAAAACGGTGCCTGTTGCGCCACAAACAAAAACTTTATCCAAAAACGTCGCAAAGCAAGTCGTCGTGCAATTGAAAGCCCCCGTGACAACAAAGAAAACCGAATCCAAAGCCACAGAAACCAAAGCAGTTGAAGCCCGGGCCGCAATCAAGCCGGGCAAACCATCGGTCAGGCAGGACAAAATGCCCATAAAGCCAGAACCCCGTACCATGAGTGGTCCAGATGTGACCCAAACCACCGACGCCGCCACGCTGGCAGCCATCGACACGTCCGGTTATTTTTTGCCGACGATTAAAGTCCCAGGCCGCCGCGGACGCAAGCCAAAAGAATTTCAGCCGGAAAACGACGAAGTCGCCGCGCTGAATGCCGTCGAACGCGCCGAACTGAAGGCCGTCGACAAGGCCAAGGCCAAGGACCGCAAGGCCAAGGAAAAAGCCTTGCTTAAAGATGCTTTTTCATCCGACACCGAAGCGAGCGAAGAAGAGCTCGAACGGCGCCGTCAAAAACTGAAGACACTGATCAAGTTCGGTAAGGAACGGGGCTTCCTGACGTATGCCGAAATCAACGATCATTTGCCTGAAAACATTGTCGATCCAGAAGCGATCGAAGGCATCATCGGCACCTTCAACGACATGGGTATTGCGGTCTACGAACACGCACCCGATGCCGAGACCTTGCTCTTGTCCGATAACGTTGCCATCGTCACCAGCGACGACGAAGCCGAAGCGGCCGCCGAAGCGGCGCTGTCGACGGTCGACTCCGATTTCGGCCGCACGACCGATCCGGTCCGCATGTATATGCGCGAAATGGGTTCGGTCGAACTGCTCACGCGCGAAGGCGAAATCGAAATTGCCAAACGCATCGAAGAAGGCTTGAAGGACATGATCCAGGCCATCTCGGCCTGCCCGGTCACGATTGCTGAAATCATCGCGTCGGCCGACCGCATCCGCGGCGACGATACCAAGATCGACGAAGTGGTCGATGGCCTGGTCGATCAGAATTCGAACGACGAACATCCGGCGCCGGCCGCTGCCGCCTCGAGCGACGACGACGAGGACGAGGACGACGAAGAGGAAGAGGACGAAGAGGAAGAAGAGAGCAGCAATGCGTCGGGCGCGGCCGGTTTTTCGGCCGAGCAGCTCGAACAGCTCAAGAAGACCGCGCTCGAAAAATTCTCTAACATCTCGGCCAACTTCGACAAGATGCGCAAGTCCTTCGAAAAAGAAGGCTATAACTCGAAGGGCTACACCAAGGCGCAGGAAGCGATTTCCGAAGAGCTGCTCGGGATTCGCTTTACCGCCAAAGTCGTCGAAAAGCTGTGCGACACCTTGCGTGGCCAGGTCGACGAAGTGCGCCACATCGAAAAGCAGATTCTCGACGTTGCCGTCAACAAGTGCGGCATGCCGCGCGCCCACTTCATCAAAGTCTTCCCCGGCAATGAAACCAATCTGAGCTGGGTCGATGGTGAAGTCGATGCCGGTCACGCCTACAGCGCCATCCTCGGTCGCAACATTCCGACCGTCAAGGAACTGCAGCAACGCCTGATCGACTTGCAAGCGCGCGTCGTCTTGCCGCTGCCTGACCTGCGCAACATCAACCGTCAAATGGCGGCCGGTGAAATGAAGGCGCGCAAGGCCAAGCGCGAAATGACGGAAGCGAACTTGCGTCTGGTTATTTCGATCGCGAAAAAATACACGAACCGCGGTTTGCAATTCCTCGATCTGATCCAGGAAGGCAATATCGGTTTGATGAAGGCAGTCGATAAGTTTGAATATCGTCGCGGCTATAAATTCTCGACTTACGCGACATGGTGGATCCGCCAGGCAATCACGCGGTCGATCGCCGATCAAGCGCGCACCATCCGGATTCCGGTGCACATGATCGAAACCATCAACAAGATGAACCGCATCTCGCGTCAAATCTTGCAAGAAACCGGCGCCGAGCCCGATCCGGCCACGCTGGCCTTGAAGATGGAAATGCCAGAGGACAAGATTCGCAAGATTATGAAGATCGCGAAAGAACCGATTTCGATGGAAACACCGATCGGCGACGACGACGATTCTCACCTGGGCGACTTCATCGAGGACAACAACACCCTGGCGCCAGCCGATGCTGCATTGCATGCATCGATGCGCGGTGTGGTCAAGGATGTGCTCGACTCGTTGACGCCACGCGAAGCGAAAGTCTTGCGCATGCGTTTCGGTATCGAAATGTCGACCGACCACACGCTCGAAGAGGTTGGCAAGCAGTTCGACGTCACGCGCGAGCGCATCCGTCAGATCGAAGCGAAGGCGCTGCGCAAGTTGCGCCATCCATCGCGTTCGGATAAACTGAAAAGCTTCCTCGAAGGTAATTAATCAGCAGAGGCGCAACACGGGCGCGCATTAAGGTTGCGTGCCGGTGGCGGAAGGTTTTGGGCCTCTAGCTCATGCTTGGTTAGAGCAGCGGACTCATAATCCGTTGGTGCCGTGTTCGACTCACGGGAGGCCCACCAGAATTATGTTGTAAAATCAAGGGCTTAGATTAATTCTAGGCCCTTTTTTCATGGCTATTTCGGATCGCACTGTGCCGTATTTGTGCCGCTAAGCAAATTTCCGACTATTGCCGCATGCTTGGCCATTTGTGCGGGTGCCAAATGTGCATACCGTCTCACCATTTCTGAAGACTTCCAGCCATCCATTTCCTGCACGTCATACAAGGGCGTTCCGTTCTGTACCAGCCAGCTTGCCCAGGTATGCCGAAGGTCGTGCCAGCGAAAGTTTTCGATCCCGGCGCGTTTCAATGCCGCGCGCCAACCCCGAGTATTTACCTGCCCAAGCGGCTTGCCTGCATAGGTGAACACCCGTTCCGGATGCTTGCCTAGTTGGCGCTGCAACAATTCGACAGCCAAGTGACTCAGGGAAACATGAATACTCTCCTTGCCCTTCGCCTCGTCGCCGTGAATCCATGCAGTATGTCTTTCCAAGTCCACCTGTTCCCAAGCCAACTTGACGACATTTGCCTGACGCAGACCAGTGCATAGTGCAAACAGGACGACATCGCGCTGATGCTCCGGCAGCTCGGCGATCAATTGCGTTGCTTGCTCTGGCGTAATCCATCTGACTCGGCGTTTCGCTTCCTGATATAGCCTGACTTTCGGGGCTTTCTCGATCCACTCCCATTCATAGCACGCTCTGCGCAAGATCGATCGAATCAAAGCTAGGAAACGATTTGCCGTTGGTCCGCTTGAATTCTGGCGCTTCCGCTCGCCAATCATCGAGATTTCATCCCGCGTGATCTCTGCCAGTACCCGGCCACGCAAGAACTGCTGTAGCTACACCAGCTTTTTGGCATCCTCAAGATGGGTTTTCTTGTAATCGGTTTCGATCAGCCATTTGTGCCCAGCATCGTCCCAAGTGTACAGAGGCTTGTCGCCGAGCTTCTGGACACGCCATGCTTCCATTGGACTTCCCCCGGTTCGCTAGACAAATCCCGACCTCACATTGAGGTGCGTTCAAAGGCCTCGGGGCTGACATGAACTAGGGTTCACTCATATATGCCGTTTTTTCTCCGGTAAACCAGCGCAGTTTCCAAAGGTCCCATATTGGGCCAAATGCGCTAGCCTAATTGTGCCTACTGGTCCACGTTTATTTTTTGCGAGGATTAGCTCAACAGTGCCAAAATCAAGTGAATCAGGATTGTAATGGGAATCCATGTATAGGAAGCCAACATGATCTGCTTCGTCCGCTAAATCAGTCGGTCTTTGTAAGTCACCAAGTACGGGGCGTTTATTGGGTCTGGTCTCGATGACTCGTGGCAAATTTGCTGTGACCAAAATATTGGTACCAAGCTCACGTGCCAAAGACTTTAATGAGCGCCCCATATTTGAAAAGTCGGTGTCAAATTCCACATAATCGAGAGAGTCGACTACGACCAACGCCAACATTCCGGATGCGACCTTTTCCTTGATACATTTTGATCGCAAGGTTTCAAAGGTCAACGTCGGGCTATCGTCAATCAATAATGGTCTGTCGACTAAGTCCGCAATCGCAGTAGTAAGTCGGGGCCAATCTTCTTCTATGAGGCCAGCGGCGCCCAAATGCCGATACTCAATGTGAGCACGCGCCGCCAAAATTCTACTGGAAATGTCCGAGGCTTTAGATTTCAAACTAAAGATCAATACCGGTAAATTTTGGCATACGACTTCCGCTGCTATTTGCAGAGACAGATTTGTCTTCCCCATCGATGGGCGTGCAGCTATAACAATTAAGTCCTCAGTGCCAAGGCCGTTAATGAATCTATCCAGATCGATCAAGCCAGTAGAAATTCCATCTGGCGGCGCAAAATCTTCCTTTCCATAGATCGCATCAATTCGCTCAATCTCCTCCAGCATTGCCTCCCTTATTGTTTTCAGCTGAGTTGAATCTGGCGTCCGCTCCTTTTGTTCGCGGATTTCTTCCAGTACTTTTCGAAGACCGGTCGCAACGTTTTGCCAAGCGAGATCGACGTTACTCCATTCGGAAACCGAAACGGCATCCTTGGGCAATCCCTGTAGTCCTGCAAAGGGCGCTCCTCTGAAATCAGCAGGCCTTATGAAAATTGGCACGACTCGAGTTCTGCCTGACTCATGCAGAGACATTGCCATGCTCACTTCCTTTTCGAAACAGTACTCGGACGCAATGAAGCTACTGCTAACAAGCAATAAGATTAGATCTGCAGCAAGTAAATTCTCATCGATCTCGTTTTTCCAATCCTTCCCTGGAACGATCTCTCGATCGTTCCACTCTTGAATCAGTCCAGTGCGTCGAAGAATAGCCAAATGCTCTTCAAGTTGTTCGCGGAAGAGCTCATCTTTATGGGAGTAACTGTAAAAGACTCGAATTTTGGAATTTGTGGAATTCATATTCTCAAGGTAAGTCATAAACTAGGCCATCTAGAGATGGCCATTAAGCCGTCTCCCCCTTTGTAATCACATATGGCAAAGCGCTTTCAGCCCCTTACACTTTAGTTAACAATGGATCACCGTAAACACGCATCGCCAAATGATACTGCGGTACATAACCAAGGCGATGTGCAACAGCATCATTCGCAAGCTTGGTCGCATCTTGGGCGATGGCACCTAATTTCCACGCTTTCAAAAATGGTTCTAACCAATTATACGTAACCATAACATTCAGCGGCCACGGTGACGCGATTACCGTTCGACTACCGTTCGACTACCGTCATTAAGCAATTGCTTTGGCAAACTAGTAGTAGAGTTTTCCATGGATTTTTGTCGATGCGGCCGCCGCTGCAGACAAAAAGAATAACTAAGTACCTGTACATAATTAATTGTGAGCGTCTGCGGCTCTGCGCGCGCGCTACTGCGTTGCCCGGCGCTGGCAGTGACCCGCACTGCGGCGCGCCGGGCGCCTTGTATCGCATCCCGCCAGAACCACATCCACTTCACAATTTATTATGCACAGGTACTTAGTTCTACACCATTCAACGAGGCGGCTACGCCATCGGCGCCAGGCCAGTGCAAATGATCGTTGTTAATTGTGACTAAAGGTGGCCACAGGTCCGATGGCCCTTGGTGAGAAAGTATGGCTTGTGACGTATTTGTGACGCGCCTCGAAGGCACCGCCGTTCGCCGCAGAGCATGAGTAGATAGCCGTGCGGTCCAGCGCATTCCACTGCATGCCGGTTCGCAGCACCAGCAAGATCGCATCCAATGCTGCGCGGTTTGATACGCGCGGCCGATGACATCCCAATGGATGGGGCTTCGGCGGCGGCAACAAAGGCTCCATCCGCATCCATAACGCATCTGTCAAGCGCCAGCCATCATCACGTTTTGTTTCTTTCACGATCGCCACCTTCAATCCATACTGCATTCCTGCTTGGATGATAGTGCGCTCTCACGATTCAGCTACGGCCCTATCGAAATAGGTTGTAAGTCAGTGCCGTTAGTGAGATGTCACGGAGCAGGTAACTCACTTGCTCCGAACGAAATGAGTTTTAGATAGTAGGCTTCGCCCATCATCGCTCTGACTTTGTGAACAAATCCAGGCTCGACCGAAAGCGAAAATGCTAACCATCCCTTGAGTTGTGCATGTAATTCTGGGGAAAGCGTTTCTTTTCGATAGTGGTCTGCCATTGCTCGAATTGTCCGCTTTCGTTCTCTTCCTAGAGATACTGTGCCTCCATTTGATAGTATGAGACCAGTTAACTGACGTTGGTATTTTCGTGAAGTGAATACTGTCTTATCAGGGTTTATGGCGATCGTCGGATATCTAATTATTTTTAAAAGCTTTTGCACAAATTCATTGGCTTTATCCAATTCATGCGGATGATTTGTAGATAGCGCTAGATCATCTGCATATCGCGTATAGGTAATTTCTCTAGTTGTACAGTAATCCAGCAGCTGGCAATCGAATTCATACATAATGGTATTGGAAATTGCTGGCGAGCTTGGTGCGCCAATCGATAACGAAAGGTTGTTATTTTCGTCTCTCCTAAATAACAGTAACGATAATTCTTCGGCAAGTCTAGTATTGATGCCAAGATGCCTTATAGCATGTTCAATAAAATCGCGAGCTTGTATGGATGGGAAAAAGTTCTTAAAATCGATCTTTAATAGATATTTATTTTTAGCGTGTACGCGTGCATGATCCGCGATATTTTTATTTTGGCGATAGGCCGTGGCTACGGCATGGACTGGCATGGTTGATATAAATTTACTGATAACCCAACGTTGAATCGTTTTTAATTCTGCGGTAGGTTGCGCGATTAATCGTCGTCCACGCCCATTTCTCTTTTCTATGTAGTGGGTCTTGTATCGCTTTGGTGCACTACATATGAGTGCCCATGCTTCTGCTCGAGTAAGTGGGTGTTCCTCGCACAGCAACTCAAGTAACGGTGAATTAGTGGCGTCCATGAATTTTCTCGTAAGCTTGGCGGCGGAATGAGTCTTGCTTCAAAACCTCCATTGCACGTAGTTTGAACTGGACGCGATCGAGTCGACCTTCAGAGCCTGGGACTTTATACCCTATGAATGCTTCGCGTTTACCTTTGGGGGGAACATAGAAATGACGAGACAAATGCTCAGATTGCTGTATTACTTCAAGGAGGCACAGCACGTTTAGCATCTGAGTAACCCGTGGCTTTGCCAATGCCATATTGAAAACGTTGAGTAACTCGATAATTTCTTTGATGTTTAATGCTCCAAATAACTCCACTATGTCAGCGATAAATAGAAATTGATCACGGACTTGCTGTGGGTCAAACGTGTGCCCTTTACGAAGTTGCCTGGTCTTTTCTAAGACTATTCCAGCAAGATCGGGCAGCACTTTTTTGAAGTCGTCTAATGTTTCGCCGTCAACCGGGCAAATTGAATGTTCATCACCTTGTACCCGTTTAAGTACACGAAGGGGGCCGAGCGCAATGTAAGAGTTAGCACGATAGTACTTGCTGAACAATACTACAAATAATCGTTCCGCCAGTACTTCTTGAGTGCAAAACGCACCTAGCTCCGCAAATGCACCTTCGCTCTCAACGAATAGTAAGACGGCCCTTGAAATGCAGCTTACATCAGACTCAAAGGCAACTAGATCGTCGTAGCCGTCAAACTGATTCCATTCTGGATAATCTTCTGGGAGTTTTAGGCTTGGAGCAATTTCGTGGTTTGTTTCGTGTGCCCATGAAACAAACATATCGCGCATTCCAGATGGCCCCTCGTTTGGGTTATGACGGAGGTGGCGCCCGAAAACGAAGACTATGGATGGTAAGTGTAGAACCAGAGCGCGCGCTGGTTCTACCTGCCCAACAAATTCGGCGAGGATTGTGGGAAAAGTGCTCAGGGGAAATGCTCAATTACCTAAATTAGACACGAAAGCGGCTCGCGCCGAATCGGGACCTACCGGACACGGATTTGGCGCGAGCCGCTTTCGTGTCGTGATTGGTATCCCACCTGTACTCAGTCTGGCGAAGCGCCCGACATTGATAGCTGTAACTACTTGCTACCGTTCGCGTAATTGACTAGTTAATTTTGCCCTAGTGATTACTAAAAGGCAAGGACTCTTTGTCTACAGGCGCCGATATGGTGAGTAATTTGAACTTCGCAAATATGCATTGGGATGTGGGGGGGCATATATTCCCAACAAGTAAATTTGCAAATGGAGAAGAACATATCTCATTGACGAGAACAGGCTGATGACGCACACTCAAAATTACCTCACTTATTGCAATTATTTCATTGAAATCTGCACCTTGTGATTCAGTCATGCTCAACGTTCGAGCAGGGCTAGGATTGATCACTGTGGGCATGTTAGCTAACGTTAGGCGGATGCATAGCGTAAATGGCCGTTAGTTATTGTGACGGAATGTGTGTGCAGAGGCCCTCCTTGTGAGAAAGCATGAGTTGTGACGTATTTGTGGCGTATCTCGAAGGCATCACCGTTTGGCGCCCTTGGCTGAAATTGAGAACGGCACGCGGCAAGCGTTGTAAGTATATGATTTAAAATGTGGATTATGATACCTGACCCGTCTCATAATCCGTTGGTGCCGTGTTCGACTCACGGGAGGCCCACCAATATATTCAAGGACTTAGGTGAAAACCTGAGTCCTTTTTCATTTCTCTTGCGTGTTTCGCTGCAATGTCGGTAAAGTAAGTCAAATTCGACAACTTTTGACAAGGCCGCCATGAAACTGCTCAAGCAACTGTCCAAGCAACTGTTCCTCATCTCGCTGATCTGCCTGTCCCACGCCGCATACGCTGCCAGTCCGCTGGTGCTGTACACTGATTTCGGTACCAAGGACGGCGCCGTTTCCGAAATGAAGGGCGTGGCTTACAGCGTCTCGTCCAAGCTTTTGATTTCCGACCTCAGCCATGAAGCGCCCGAGTCGATTTTTGCCGCGGCCTATCGCTTGTATCAGGTTTCGCCTTACTGGCAAGCCGGCACGGTGTTCGTGACCGTGATCGATCCCGGCGTCGGCACCGAGCGTCTGTCGGTCGTGTTGAAAACCAAAAAGAATCATTATTTTGTCGGCCCCAATAATGGCCTGTTCACTTTTGTGGCCGAGCAGGAAGGCGTCGCCGAGGTGCGCCAGATCGATGAAAAAATCAATCGCCTGAAGGGTTCGGAAGATTCGCATACCTTCCATGGCCGCGATGTGTTCGGCTATACCGGGGCCCGGCTGGCTTCGGGAAAGATCAGTTTTGAGCAGGTCGGCCCGCGGCTTGCCGCCGACCGTCTGCTAATGATTCCTTATGTGAAAGCGTCGCAGAGCGGCAATGTACTCAAGGGGACGATTCCGGTGCTAGACGTTCAATATGGCAATGTCTGGAGCAATATACCGAAGAGCATGTTCGACCGTCTGGCCGTCAAGCTCGGCGATCCGGTGCAGGTGCGCATCTATCACAGCAAGGAACTCGTCGATCAACTGGTGGCGCCGTATCAAAATACTTTCGGTGAAGTGGCGGTCGGCAAGCCGCTCGTGTATATCAACAGCTTGATGAATGTTTCTGTGGCGCTCAACCTGGGGAGCTATGCCGCCGAACATAAAATCGAATCGGGCGTGGACTGGTCGATCGAGGTGACGCCGCTTGGCAAATCAAGGTAGGCGGATCGCCAGGCTTTCGCTGGCGACGAGCTGTCCACCTGGGCCGATGTCGGGGGCGGCCGCTTTACCCTCTTACACTTCCTGTGCCTGCGGCCTGAATACATTGGGCCGCAGGCCGCCGGTGCCGATTCGGTGCCGGCTTCTGCTCTTGGTTAACTTCCCTTTGTTAATTTCCCTCCATTCATCCTCCCTTGCTCAGTCATCGGCGCAGCACGCGCAAGAGCGGTGAGGCGGCAATGGTGTCGCTGTCCTGCACTGGCGGCTTAAGGCGGGGACGCATGCCTGTGCGGCGCCCGCGTCCGCCACACTGCGTGCGGATGGTGCGACATTTCCGTGCGGCTATATCTTCTTGACTATACATTAGTAAATGCTTATCATTCTCATTTGTGGGGGGGGAATTGGAGCCGGCTACGTTTCAGCGAAAATTTGCCTCTCATACCCATTTCTGGAGAAAAAGACGTGCAAATCAAGTTCAAGTTCAAGTTCGGGCTCAACCCGATTTCGATGGCCATGCTGATGCTGCCTGCTATCACTCCCTCCCTTTCCCACGCGACCGATGAGCCGATCCAAACCTTGCCTGAAGTTAAGGTGACGGCAGAAAAACTGCTGAAGCAGGCACCCGGGGTATCGGTCATCAGCCGTGAAGATATTGAAAAGCTGCCAGTCGCCAACGATTTGTCGGAAATTATTCGCACCCAGCCCGGGGTCAACCTGACCGGTAACAGTGCCTCTGGCTATCGCGGCAACAATCGCCAGATCGATTTGCGTGGGATGGGACCGGAAAATACTCTGATTCTGATCGATGGCAAGCCGGTCGAATCGCGTCAGTCGGTCAAATATGGGCGTAGCGGCGACCGCGATACGCGCGGCGACAGCAACTGGGTGCCGGCGGAAGAAGTCGAGCGGATTGAAGTCATCCGTGGCCCGGCAGCGGCCCGCTACGGTTCGGGTGCGGCGGGCGGCGTCGTCAATATTGTCACCAAAGGCATCTCGAACGAAACCCACGGCAGTATTTCAACCTACTACGGTCTGCCGCAGCATAACGACGAAGGCGGCTCGAAACGCGTCAACGTCAATCTGTCGGGACCGATTAATGAGCAGTGGGGTTACCGTATTTACGGCAGTTATAACAAAACCGATAGCGACTCCCCGGATATCAACACCAATAACACGGCAACTGGGGCCACGACGGCGGCCGGCCGCGAAGGCGTCAAGAATGAAGATCTGAATGCACTCTTTCGCTGGAAACCGGTAGCGAACCAGACCGTTGATTTCAATTTTGCGCATTCCCGTCAGGGCAATATCTATGCAGGGGATACCCAGACCGGAGCCAGCGCCACCAGCACCACCGCCTCGACCAGCAAGACCAACGGTGTGGCGTCGACTTACCTGGGCAGCGAAACCAATAGAATGGTGCGCGATACACTGTCGCTGACGCATCTCGGTGAATGGGGTTTTGGCACGACCAATACCTGGTTCCAGTACGAACGCACTAAAAATTCGCGCCTCGATCAAGGTTCTACCGGCGCAGTAGATGGCAATATCAACTCGAATAACTGGTCAGCGGCCACGCTAAATAGCTATACCCTGCATAGCGAAGCCAATATGGCGATCGATCGCGGGCTGGCGCAGGTGATCACCGCTGGCGTTGAGCTGAAATACGAGAATTTGGATGATCCTGGCAGTTATACAAGCCAGGCCTCCGGAGCGTCGCTGGTCAAGGTGGTCGGTTATCCATCGACGGTTCAAAGCACGAATTCGCAAAGAATACTTTCACTCTTCCTTGAAGATAATATTAATCTGACCTCAAAATGGTCGGTTGTGCCGGGAGTGCGACTCGATAAGATCAGTGACTACGGCAATAACTGGTCGCCTTCGCTGAACACGCAGTACGCACTCACGCCAGAAATCAGTCTCAAAGGCGGTATTGCCCGTGCGTTCAAGTCGGCCAATCTGTATCAGACCAATCCCGGCTATCTCTATGCCAGCAGCGGTACCGGTTGCCTGAATGCCAGCTCAGCGTGCTACATCATCGGCAATAGCAACCTGAAGCCAGAAATCAGCATCAACAAAGAAATCGGTATCGACTGGAAAAAGGATGACTGGCATGCCGGCTTGACCTGGTTCCGCAATGACTACCAGAACAAGATTGTGACCGGCACGACGGTGCTGGGCAGCATCACCAGCAGCACGTACTATGGTGGTACGGCGGTCTACAATATTTACCAATGGGAAAATGCCACCAATGCCGTTATCGAAGGTTTGGAGGGCAATCTGCAGATCCCGCTGGGCGCGACACTGAAGTGGAATAACAACGTCACCTATATGCGCCGGAATGACGATCAATATGGCCAGCCTTTATCCGTGGTGCCGAAGTACACCACCAACTCGACCCTCGACTGGCAGGCCAGCGATAAGTATTCCTACTCACTGAGCGCCACCTTTTATGGCAAACAGACGCCACGCACGACGGCCTACAATACCGGCCTAGCCCTCAGCGCGGAAGAGAGCCAGCCGGTAAATGCCTACAACATCTGGGGACTCGGCATGGGTTACCGGTATAGCAAGGCATTGCGCATCCAGACCGGTATTAACAATCTCTTTGACAAGCGCCTGTACCGTGAAGGCAGTGGCCAGACGGCGGGAGCCGCCACATATAATCAGGCCGGACGTCTCTACTATCTCTCGCTCCACTATTCTATCTGATCGAGGTAAAGGTGTGGACGCTGGTGTGGTCTGCACCTTTTATTGTGAAAATTAAGGTGTATCGAGTGGCCGCTGGCGGCGCCGTGATGTCAGAAAAGCTTGTCCTTTGCGGCGCTCCCGATATAAGGAGATAAGTGGCGGAAGGAAGAGGGAGTCGAACCCACCCGGCAGCGCATGGCGCCACCAACTGGGTTTGAAGCCCAGCCGCCCCACCAGGGACGATTTCCTTCCATGATTGATTCTGCTTTTCCTGCTATTTCACCGGCTCGGGGAACAAGCGGGTCCCCGTGCGCAGCAAGCGTGTCTCGCCGACGCGGCGCAAAAAACCTATCCTGTCGAAAAATTCGAGGATCTGGATCGCGCGTTTTCGTCCGAGTCCGGTCGCATCGCGAAAGCTGCCGGTTGCGATCGCGCCTTCGCGCCGTTCGATGCCGCGCGCAATCGATGCCAGTTGCTGCACTACCTCAGGATGATAGTACAGATCCTTGACGATTTGAAATACATCTGCAGCCTTGGCCATGCGCGCGAGCACCTGGCGTACCTGGCTTTCGGGCAGCTTGGCCGTGCCGGCGATGTCGCGCACCCACGGCGGATCGAAGCGGCCGGCCAATAGCAAAGGCAGGGCGCGTTCGGCGACCGCCTTTTCTGCCGCCAGCAGCGCCATGCCGTGTTCGGGCAGATGCAGAAAGCCGTTGCGCTGCGCCAGCCGGCCGCTGCCGGCCATGCGCGCGACTAATTGTTCCCACAGGTCGTCGGGCATGCGCGGCGCGGCGAGGCGGCGTGCGCGCTGGACGTCGGGACCGATATCTTCGGGGAATCTGGCATGGAAGTCGCGCAGTACTTGCAGCACCGCCTGCTCATTGCCGTCCAGCCAGGAGCGCGCGATCAGCCATTGGCGCGACTGGCTGAGCACGACATCGCCGAGCGCGCCGGGATCGAAGGGCCAGGCGCGCAAACCGGCGCTGCGCAGCCATATGGCGCCGTGGATGCCGAACGGGGCGTGCGCCAGCGCGCCCTGCAGCCGTGCGGCCGGCTCTGCGGCGCGCTGCGTCTGCAGATAGGCCAGGCGTTGCGGCGTTTGCCGGTAGCGTGCCGGCGCGTCGGTCTCCAATATGGCGCCGCCGGCCATGGTGCGGCTGGCCGAGGCGTCGCGCACGATAAAGCGGTCGCCGTGCCAGACATGGAGTGCTTGCTGCACCACCAGCTGCGCCAGGCCGGCTTCGCCAGGCGCAATCGCCGGCTGGCCGAGGATGGCAACCGTGGCCATGCATTCCTCGGTTGCCGCATGCAGATGCACGAGTGTGCCCGAGCGCAAAGGCCGCGCTTCGGTCGCGGCCACCTGCAGCCAGACATCGATGCGCTGCGTGCCTTGCGCGATGGCGGCCTCGCACAGCATCTGGCCGCGGCTGACCGCACTGCGTTCGAGGCCGGCCAGGCCGATCGCGCAGCGCTGGCCGGCGGCAGCGCTCTCGACGCCCTGATTGTGGACATGCAGGCTGCGCACGCGGTAACTCTTGTCGGCGGCGTCGGCCAGGCACAGCGTGTCGCCGATATGCACGCTGCCGGCGGCAATGCTGCCGGCGACCACCGTGCCGACGCCGTCGAGGCTGAACACGCGATCGAGTCCCATGCGAAAGCCGGCCTCGGCGGCGCTGACCGGCGCCGGCCGCTGCGCTTCGCTGATCAGCCGTGCACGCAACGCATCGATGCCGTCGCCGCGCAACGCCGACACGCTCAATAGCGGATAGTCGTGCAGGTCGACGCTGGCCAGCAAGGCCTGCACCTGCGCCTGGCGCTCGCGCAGCAGGGCGTCATCGACGCGATCGATCTTGGTGATGACGGCGGCGCCGCGCCGCACGCCGAGCAGCGACAAAATGGTGAGGTGCTCTACGGTTTGCGGCATGATGCCATCGTCGGCCGCGACCAGCAGCAGTGCGTAGTCGATGCCGCTGGCGCCGGCAATCATGGTGCGCACCAGTTTTTCATGGCCGGGAACGTCGACAAAGCCGATCGGCCGTCCGCTTTCGGTCGGCATCCAGGCATAACCGAGCTCGATCGTAATGCCGCGGCGCTTTTCTTCGGGCAGGCGATCGGCGTCGATCCCGGTCAGCGCCCGCACCAGCGCGGTCTTGCCGTGGTCGATGTGGCCGGCGCTGCCGACAATCATGGCCGCCTCAAGCGAGTCGTTCCTGCAGGGTGGCGAGCTGGGCCAGGACTTCGCCGGCGTCGTCGAGGCAGCGGCAATCGAGCAGCAGGCGGTCCTCACAGATGCGGCCGACGATCGGCAAGGGCAAGCTGCGCAAGGCGGCCGCCAGCGTCTCGAGCGCGGTACCTGTGCCGCGCTTGCCCGGCAATAGCGGGGCGATGGCCAGGCCGGCTGAGGGCAGCGTTTCGACCGGCAGCGAGCCGGAGCCGATCTGGCTCGTCATCGCGGCCGGCTCGACGCTGTAGCGCGGCGCCAGCGCAGCGCGCAAGGGCAGCAGCAGGCTTTGTGCGGTCGCGCTTGCCTGCTCCCGGCTGCGCGTCAGCCAGCGCAGGGTTGGCAGTTCTTGCGCCAGCAATTCCGGCTGCAGGTACAGCATCAGCGTCGCTTCGAGCGCGGCCAGGGGTAGCTTGGACAGGCGCAGCGCGCGCTTCATCGGGAACTTGCGGATTTTGCCGATCAAGTCGCGCTGACCGACGATCAGGCCGGCTTGCGGGCCGCCGAGCAGCTTGTCGCCGGAAAAGGTGACCACGCCGCAGCCGGCCGCCAGCATTTGCTGCGGCGTCGGTTCGGCAGGCAAACCGTATTGCGCCATGTCGATCAGCGAACCGCTGCCGAGGTCGGTCACCAGCGCCACGCCGCGCGCCTGCGCCAGCGTGGCCAATTGCGCTTCCGGCACGGACGAGGTGAAGCCGGCAATCGCATAATTACTGGTATGCACTTTCATCAGCAAGGCCGTGCGCGCGGTGATGGCGCGCGCGTAATCGGCCAGATGGGTGCGGTTGGTGGTGCCGACCTCGACCATCGTCGCGCCGGCGCTGGCCATGACGTCGGGCATGCGGAAGGCGCCGCCGATTTCGACCAGTTCGCCGCGCGAGACGACCACTTCGCGGCCGCCGGCCAGCGCCGCAATCGACAGCAGGACGGCGGCCGCATTGTTGTTGACCACGGTTGCCGCTTCGGCGCCGGTGATGTCGCATAGCAGGCCTTCGACAATGCTGTCGCGGTCGCCGCGGCTGCCGCTGGCCAGATCGAATTCGAGGTTGTTCGGCCCTTCCATCATGGCCGTCAGATGGCGGATGGCGGCCTGCGGCAGGACCGAGCGTCCGAGGTTGGTGTGGATGACGGTGCCGGAGAGGTTAAGCACACGTTGCAGGCGCGGCGCCAGCCGGCTTGCCACGCAGGCCGCCAGTGCCGCGCCCAGCGCATCGCTCGCCACCTCGGCCGTCAGCAGGGCGCCGGCCAGGGCCTGCGTGCGCAGGCTGTCGAGCAAAGTCCTGGCCTGGCCCGCCACCAGCGTGTGACCATGCGCTGCCACCAGCGCCTGGGCCGCGGGCAGGCGCAGCAGCTTGTCGATCGAAGGCAAGTCTTGCGGACGCGCCTTGGGGCTTTGAAGAACCGACTCGCCGGCTGCCGGCATCAGCGCGCTCCGCCTTCGCTGTCCGGGGCGCCGAACAGCAACATCAGGTTGACGCCGTGGCGCTGGAAACCGGCCTCCGAAACCAGCAGGTCGAGCGTGAGCGAGGCCAGGTCGTCGGCCACCGGTTCAACCGAAATATCGCGTTCCATGCGCACGATCTTGAGGTAATGACGGCACTCGTCGCAGGTCTCGGCTTCGACCGCCGGCTGGTTTTCTTTGTCGTGCGGCGATCCGCCTGCGCTGCTGTCGGCGCGATTTGCGGTCACAGGCTGCAGCGACTGGTAATGGATGCCTTTGGTGCTTTCGCAGTGGCTGCACTTGATGCGCACCATATGCCACTGCGCCGAACACAGCGAGCAGTGCAGGTAACGGTAATGGCCGCCGCTGCCGTCAACGCGCGCCACCGACGCCGTCGGCAGGCTGGCGCAGCAGGGGCAGCGGGTGACGTCAAGCGTGCGCCCGAATGGCGCATCGCGCGCCGTGCCGCGTGCCTCCTGCAGCGTCAGCACCATGTGCGTCCAATACATCTGCAGGGCTGCCGCGATCAGCGGCGCGCCGGCCAGGTCCAGATCGGGCTGGCCGTTTTGCAGCAGGCAGTCGGCTTGATATTCGAGCTCGGCGTCGCTGAGCTGCGACAGCGCGCGCACCACCGCTTGCGCCGGTGAATTGGCGAGCCGCGGCAACAAACGTTCGAGCATGCTGCGAAAGCCGCTACGCCAGGCGCCGTCGCGCGGCCAGCCGGCGGCCGGCAAGGGCGCCTGCGCCGCATGCGCGGCGGCATGCAGGGCCTCGGCGTCGGGCAGCGCCACCTCGGGATAGGATTGCAGCAGTTCGTGCTGGACGTGGGCCAGCTCGGCAGTAAAGAGCAGGAAATCGCGCATCGGATGGGCGGCGGCGCGCTGGCGCAAGCGCATTTCGCGCTCGGCAAACACGCTCGCGCGCGCGGGCAGCTGCAGATAGGGTATTTGCTGTCCGGCCCGGACGGCGATCTCTTCAGGGCTTAGCAGGGGGCTTGCTGGGCTCAGGGTCATACAGTGATTATCAGCGCAATCCTTATTTTTTTCCATCAATTTCTAGGAACCACAGCAGATGGTGGCGGCGTGCCCACTCGACGCTGACGCTGCCGCGGACCATGGCATGAATCGATCCCTTGACCCAGATTGCCGCGTAGATGTGGACAAAGATGCTCATGATGAGGGCCACGGCCGAGGTCGCATGCAGCAGCACCGCCACGCGCCGGACCGGGACCGGGAAAAAGTCGGCAAACCACGGTTGCCAAAATGCGATGCCGGTCACCAGCAGCATGACCAGGCACAAGCCGGAAACCCAGAACAACAGCTTTTGGCCGGCATTGTATTTTCCCACCGGCGGCATGTCGACCTCGTCGCCTTTGAGCAAATACGGCGAATGGCGGACCCACGCGCCGTCGCCGTCGCGCCAGAGATTGTCGCGCCACATCTTGAAAAACAGGCCGAGAAAGCCCGCCACCATCAGCACGCCGAAAAACGGATGCAAAATGCGCGTCCACGGACCGCCACCGAACAAATTACTGAGAAAGAACAGGGCCGGATGGAAGATCGACAGCCCGGACAGCCCTGCGCACACGAACATCAGCGCCACAGCCCAGTGGTTCAGGCGCGTGCGGGCCGGGTAGCGTTGGATCATTTTTGTCATTTGGCTTTCTCCTCAAACCACGTCCGCATGGTGTTCGTCGGGACCGTCGGGCTTGGCCGCTGGCGGCGCGGCCGCCGCCGGTTCGTTCGGCGTTTCGCCAGGCTCGTCTTCGTTGGCGTCGAGCTGGCCAACCTTGATGTAGTGGAAGAAGCCGGCCAGCACGGTGCCCACCATCGCCGCCAGCGCCAGCGGCTTGGCGACCCCTTTCCACAGCGAGACCATGGGGCTGATGGCCGGTTTGGCCGGCAAGCCGTGGTACAGGCCCGGACGGTCGGCATGCTGCAGCACATACATCACGTGGGTGCCGCCGACGCCCGGCGGATCGTAGACGCCGGCCTGTTCGTAGCCGCGCTCCTTGAGGTCGATGATGCGTTCGGCGCCGAACTGGTGCATGGCCTGTTTGGTGCCGAAGCGAATGGCGCCGGTCGGACAGGCCTTGACGCAGGCCGGCTCCAGGCCGACGCTGACGCGGTCCGAGCACAGCGAGCATTTGTAGGCCTTGTCGTCTTTTTTGCTGATGCGCGGCACGTCGAAGGGGCAGCCGATCACGCAGTTGCCGCAGCCGATGCAGTTCTCGCTGATGAAGTCGACGATGCCGTTGGTGTATTTGACGATGGCCCCGGGCGCCGGACACGATTTCAGGCAGCCCGGATCCTGACAGTGCATGCAGCCATCCTTGCGGATCAGCCATTCGAGGCGGCTGCCCTCGTCCTTGGTCTCGACTTCGACCTCGGAAAAACGCATCACGGTCCACGATTGCGGTGTCAGGTCGCGCGGATTGTCGTAAGTGCCGATATTGTCGCCGACCTCGTCGCGCAAATCGTTCCATTGCATGCAGGCGACCTGGCAGGCTTTGCAGCCGATGCAACTGGACACATCGATCAGCTTGGCCAGTTCGGCGGTCTTGCGCGCCTGAGGGCTCGGGGTGGTCGTGGCGGAGCGCGCCGCGATATCTAGGGATTGTAAAGAAGACATGGTTCTAGGCCTTCTCGATGGACACGAGGAACGATTTAAATTCAGGCGTCTGGGTGTTGGCATCGCCGACGAACGGTGTCAGCGTATTGACCAGGTAGCCGGGCTTGGCCAGTCCCACGAAGCCCCAGTGGTTCGGCAGGCCGACCGTATCGATCACCACGCCGTCGCAATTGAGGCGCGGGATGCGCTTGGTGACGACCGCCACGCACTTGATGAAGCCGCGGCCCGACGACACTTTCACCTGGCCGCCGCTGACGATGCCTTTTTCCTTGGCCAGCTGCTCGCCGATTTCGACGAACTGCTGCGGCTGGATGATGGCCGAGGTCAGCACATTCTTGGTCCAGTAGTGGAAGTGTTCGGTCAGCCGGTAGCTGGTGGCCACATAAGGGAAGTCCTTGGCCGTGCCGAGCGCGGCCAGATCGCCCTTGAAGATGCGTGCGGCCGGATTGGCGCGCGCCTTCGGGTTGGTGGGGTGCATCGGGTTGTGCGCCAGCGGCGATTCGAACGGTTCGTAATGCTCGGGCAGCGGTCCTTCGGCCATGCCGGTCGGCGCAAACAGGCGCGCCACCCCTTCGCCCGTCATGATGAACGGTTCGACGCGGTCGGTGTCGCCGGGATTGGCATCGGGCCGGATATCGGGGACGTCGGCCCCGCTCCAGCTGGCGCCGTTCCACTGGACCAGCTTGCGCGTGGCATCCCACGGCTTGCCGTCGGGCGCGCTGGAGGCGGCGTTGTACAGGATGCGGCGGTTGGCCGGCCAGGCCCAGGCCCAGCCAAGCGTCTGGCCGATACCCCACGGATCGGCATTGTCGCGCCGCGCCATCTGGTTGCCGGCCTGGGTCCAGGCGCCGGCGAAAATCCAGCAGCCCGACGCCGTGCTGCCGTCGTCGCGCAGCAGGCCGAAACCGGAAATCTGCTCGCCGGCCTTGGCCAGGACCTTGCCCGCGTCCTTGGGATCGAAGACATCGCTGAGCGCCTTGCCATTAAACTCCATCGCCAATTCCTCGGCCGAGGGATTGTGCGCAATCTTGTAAGGCCAGGTCAGATTGACGATAGGATCGGGAAAGGCGCCGCCTTCCTTGGCGTAGGCTGTCCGCATGCGCGAGAACAGGTCGGCCACGATCTCGAGATCGCCGCGCGCCTCGCCGGGCGGCTCGCCGCCCTTCCAGTGCCATTGCAGCCAGCGGCTCGAATTGGTCAGCGAACCGTCCTCTTCGGCAAAGCAGGTCGACGGGAAGCGGAACACCGTGGTCTGGATCTGTTCGCTCTTGACGTCGTTGTGCTCGCCGTAGTTCTTCCAGAACTCCGAGGTTTCGGTCCGCAGCGGATCGATGATGACGAGGTATTTGAGCTTGGACAGGCCGTCGACGATCTTCTTCTTGTTGGGGAAGGAGCCGACCGGATTGAAGCCCTGGCAGATATAGCCGTTGAGCTTGCCCTGGTTCATCAGCTCGAATGCTTGCAAGACGTCGTAGACCTTGTCGATCTTGGGCAGATAGTGGAAGGCCCAGGAATTGTCGGCCGTGGCCGCCTTGCCCCACCACGCTTTTTGCAGGCTGACGAAAAACTTCGGATAGTTTTGCCAGTAGCTCATCTGGTTGGGGCGCAGCGGTTTGACGGCGCGCGGCTTGTAATAGCTTTCCAGATCTTGTTCGGCTTCGGTCGGCAGCGACAGGTAGCCGGGCAGCGAGTTCGACAGCAGCCCGAGATCGGTCAGCCCCTGGATATTGCTGTGGCCGCGCAGCGCATTCATGCCGCCGCCGGCGATCCCGATATTGCCGAGCAGGAGCTGCATGATGGCGCCGGTGCGGATCATCTGCGCGCCCTGGCTGTGCTGGGTCCAGCCGAGCGCATACATGACCGTCATCGCCTTGCCCGGCACGGCGGTGGAGGACACCATTTCGCAGACCTTGAGGAACTTGTCCTTGGGCGTGCCGGTGATCTTGCTGACCATGTCCGGTGTGTAGCGCGCGTAATGGCGCTTCATCACCTGCAGCACGCAGCGTGGATGCGTCATGCTCGGGTCAACCTTGGCAAAGCCCTTGTCGTCGAGCTCATAGCCCCAGCTCTTGTTGTCGTACTTGCGCTTGGTCTCGTCGTAGCCCGAGAACAGGCCGTCTTCGAAACCGAAGCCTTCGCCGACGATGAACGGGGCGTTGGTGTAGTTCTTGACGTAGTCGCGCTGGATCTTGTCATTGCTCAGCAGGTAATTCAAGATCCCGCCCAGAAAGGCGATATCGCTGCCGGCGCGGATCGGCGCATAGTAATCGCTCATGGCGGCCGAGCGCGTAAAACGCGGATCGACCACGATCAGCTTGGCTTTATTGTGATGCTTGGCTTCGATCACCCATTTGAAACCGCATGGGTGGGCTTCGGCGGCATTGCCGCCCATGATCAAGACTACATCGGCATTCTTGATGTCCACCCAATGGTTGGTCATCGCACCGCGTCCAAACGTCGGGGCCAGACCGGCCACCGTGGGAGCGTGTCAAACGCGCGCCTGATTATCGAAGACCAGCATCCCCATCGAGCGCATCGCCTTGTGCGTGAGGTAGCCGGTTTCGTTGCTCGAGGCCGAAGCGCACAGCATGCCGGTGCTGGTCCAGCGGTTGACGACCTTGCCGGCGGCATTGGTGGCCATGAAGTTGGCATCGCGATCGGCCTTCATCATCTTGACCAGCCGCGTCATGGCCTGATCCCAGGACACGCGCTTCCATTCCAGGCTGCCCGCTTCGCGGATTTCCGGATATTGCAGGCGGTTCGGGCTTTGCACGAAATCGAGCAGGCCGGCGCCTTTCGGGCACAAGGTGCCGCGGTTGACGGGATGATCGGGATCGCCCTCGATGTGAAAGACGCTGGAGGTGACGTTTTTCGCGCGGTCGCCAAGGCTGTACATGATGATGCCGCAGCCGACCGAGCAATATGGACAGGTGTTGCGCGTTTCGGTGGCGCGCGCGAGCTTGAAGTTGCGCGTTTCAGCCAGGGCCGGCAACGGTGAAAAGCCGAGTGCCACAAGGCTGGAGGCGGCCAGGCCGGCACCGCTCACGCGGAAAAATTGCCTTCGGTTCATATGCATTTTGAATCTCCTGCGACCAATGATGTGCGCGTGAAATGGACAGAAAATGAAAAGCCACTGTTTGCGACAGGCGGCATGTGATGCTGTGAATGCCGCTGTAAATCAGGAACGTGAATCAGGAACGTGAATCAGAGACGTGAATCGGGCAGACGCCGGCCGCTTATTTGGCCGGCGGTACCGCTGATGGTGTGGCTGGCTTGAGCGCCGTATCAGCCGAAGCCGATCGCGCGCCTGTCGAGGCCTGGGTGATGCCGCCAATGGCGGTTCCACCCTGTGCCGGCCCGGTCCCGGCCGAGGCGGCCGGCGCCTCGGCCGCTTGCGGCTTGAGCGCCGTGCTGGCGCTGGCCGGCACGCTGGCATTGGACGTTGGGGATGGCGGCGCTTCGGACTTGCTGTTGCAAGCCACTAAGGCGAGGAAGGCAAGCGCCAGGCAAATTTGATTGAGCAGCAACTTCATGGGAACTCCGAATGTTAATTACATCGAAATATTTTCCTGCCATGACTACGCGATATCTTTTTTAGATTGCTTCTTATTTATTGCTTTTCTTCTTATTTATTGCTTATCTGTTGCTTATCGATTGCGTATTTATTTTACTGCTTAATTTTACTTTTATTTAGCATAACTGATTTGGATCAAGGGTTCAAATATATCTTTTTAAATGACAACAAGTGTAAAGCGGGCTTCGGTGTCGCGGCACAATGCTTTTGCTGGATGGCATGATGGGTCGCCAGCCTGTTTTTAAGAGACCAAAAAACAACAGTACGCATGCGTTTGGCGCGACATCATTTTGTGGTTTTTTGCGCAAAAAACTGCCCCCGATGGCGGCCGTCGGCGATGGCGTCTGCGCCGCGTTTTTATCGCGCCGCGGCAGCCGCAATCAGTTTTATCGGATGCACATTCAGTTGTACAGGCTTGACGCAAAAGGGATTTTTCTGGCGCGCTCTTGTTTGCGGCATCTTCAAAAATTTGCGCGCCATGGCGATCGCCTTTCGGGCGCCTGCCAGCGTCCCCCAATACAGTCGTTTTTAAGGCCTGTGCGGACACCTTGAAGGCCGCTTATGAAGGCTTTGATCGCTGCGCTGCAGCATTCATTTACGAGACGATGTCTTGGAAATCGCTTGTATTTCGAGCAGAATAAGAAACAGCAACAAGTCAAAATCAGTTACGCCAGATATTCGGATAAAAATAAACTGAGGCTAGAAGGAGATAGATGGTATGGATGCTATTCATATCGATAGTCGGCACGATTATTTCGTCAGCCATGAAGCAGTCGTTATGCGCCATAACGATTCCTTGTCCAGAGAATGGCTCGTGCCATTGCGGTGCAACTTCTGGATTCAAGTTGCTTATGCGCTTTTACTGATCGGGCCGCTGAGCCCCTTCCTGTTTCTCATTGTTCCCATTGATGCGCTGTTAATCGTGCCGTTCTATGCACCGAGTGTTTCGGCATTTTTATTCATCATCACTTTTGGTGGGAAAGATAGTCTGCGGGCATACCAGCGGGCTTGCCGGCATATCGAGGCGCATGGCAAGTTCGATGCGCGAGTGCAAAAAAAATTCCTTGAACAAAAATATTGCTGCAGAGCCGGGGTCCGGCTGGCGGCAAAAGATCTGGGAGTTGCACAAGAACTGTTGCCGTCCCTGGCAAATAGCTGGCGCATCATTTAAGCTGTATTTCAGGGAGGCGGCAAATGCTTGAGCGCGCTCGGGCGCGCTTTTCAGTGCGGCGTTTTATGTTGCGCCGTGTGCGGCGGCGCCATGAAGGCAGTGCGAAAGATGAGCCTGCAATGCCAGCATGGCGCTGCAGGCTTTCTGATTAACGCAGGCGCGCCGTAATATCGGCTACCCGCTTGCCGTAGGCGACTGCGGTATCGAGGTCGCCT
Source organism: Oxalobacteraceae bacterium (assembly GCA_021768485.1). Classification (GTDB taxonomy): domain Bacteria; phylum Pseudomonadota; class Gammaproteobacteria; order Burkholderiales; family Burkholderiaceae_D; genus JAIZVZ01. The sequence continues at coordinate 63,361 of JAIZVZ010000010.1, forward strand.
TGCGGAATTTCGTCGACGCTGGCATCGGCCGGCGACTGCACCAGCAAGCCGACCGAGCCGCCGAGATTGTTGATGTCGGTGCGCTGCGCAGCCTTGGTATTGGCCGGCATCAGGCCCAGGCTGACCCAGATGCCGCCGTGTTGCGAGGCCAGGGTTTGCAGGGCGATCATGGTCACGGCCTTGTCGCCGTTGAAGCTGGCGCTGTTGGAAAAGCCGCCGAACACCTTGTCTTGCCAGGCGCGCGTGAACCAGGCCTTGGAACTGGCATCGGCAAATTTCTTGAATTGCCAGCTGGCGCTGCCCATATAGGTCGGGGTACCGAAAATGATGGCGTCGGCCGCATCGAGTTTTTCCCAGCCGCCGGCAGGCAGATTGCCCTCGGCATCGATGGCCAGCAGTTCGCCGTGCGCGCCTTCGCAGACGCTTTCGGCAACGCGTTTGGTGTGTCCATATCCGGAGTGATAAACGATGACGATTTTGCTCATGGCTTCCTTTTTTCGGTAAA
>JAIZVZ010000207.1 GCA_021768485.1 Oxalobacteraceae bacterium
TCAGCTTCATGTAAACCATAAGATCGATCCATAATAGTGACCGGATCGGTTCTGCAATATGACCAGATCCGGCCAAAAGTTGTGCCAACCCTCCTGAGCTGAAGTGAAACTTCGGGGGAAAGGGTTATTCATTCGGATCGGCCGAATAAGTCATGTCGGTCTACGTTGCGCGGCGCATCGCCTTTCCCGCAGGTGAAGGCGCCAAGAAGACGAAAAGGAGTTAATGAAATATTTTCGTTAGTGAAATACACAGGCAACAATAAAGGTAAGCAATTTAGCACTAATTTACTCTTCTTAATGGGTGGAATGGGCCATCACCGCTTCGCATATCCATTACACAGATAAAAACACCGTCGAATAACAATAAACCGACGTCTCTAATAACAGGTTCCGTGCCTCCAATGTGTACGTGCCGCCGCGAGGCCCCGAAAGCGCACCGGTTCAGTCGGCGCGCGCGCGCGCGCACCTCCTCACGGGCCCCGCAGCAGCACGCACACACCCATCCGCTCAGACCCTCGGCCTTATCTGTGCACACAAGAGAGAAAAAAAACAGGTTAGCACACGACACACACAAAGCACAACAAACCAGGCACAGCAGCAAGCAAAGTACACGCAACACACACAACACACACAGCACACAGCAAGGACAACAGACAACAGACACAGCACAGACAGTACACACAGCACAACACAGCACAACACAGCACAACACAGCACAACACAGCACAACACAGCACACACACAACACACACATCCAAAAACAAACAAATAGCAATGTTGAGTGATGTTGTCGATACGTTGTGCCAAACCATCGACAACATCACACAATACAAAAAAGAGCAAAAAACAAACAACACATACACTTACCTCAGCCGTGGCCCTCCTCCAGGCCCAGAGCCAGCCCCGCTGTGGTCCCTCATGCACTCGCTACATAGTTCTGTGAATAGAGAATAGAAAATAAACAGATTAGCGCACACAACACACACAGCACACAGCAAGGACAAAGCACAAAAAGTACATACAACACACACAATATACACACTCACCTCGCCTTGCCACTTGTTCCCGCACAGACCCAGCGTGACTGTCGTTCCCCGCTTGTTGTATACTTAGATCTGTGAATGGAGAAGAGAAAATAAAGAGGTTAACGCACACAAAGAGGTACCAACCAATTACCTTGGGTGGTGTGGCGCGTGAGCTGGTGCTGCTTTACGTCACTGTTGTGCGTCCGCAGGTGTGCCGCGCCTCGTCGATTTTGC
>JAIZVZ010000067.1 GCA_021768485.1 Oxalobacteraceae bacterium
CGCACCAGGCGCTGCGTGCCCTCAATCGAGACCGGCTTGATGCCGACGCCGGAAGTGGCCGGAAAGCGGATCTTGGTCACGCCCATTTCCTTGGTCAGGAAATCGATCAGCTTCTTGGCGCCGTCGGAACCCTCTTCCCACTCGATGCCGGCATAGATGTCTTCCGAATTTTCGCGGAAAATGACCATGTCGGTCTTTTCCGGCTCGCGCACCGGCGACGGCACGCCGGTGAAGTAACGCACCGGGCGCAGACAGACATACAGATCGAGTTGCTGGCGCATGGCGACGTTGAGCGAACGGATACCGCCGCCGACCGGCGTGGTCAGCGGTCCCTTGATCGAAATGACGTATTCTTTGAGGGCGGCCAGGGTTTCTTCGGGCAGCCAGACGTCAGGACCATAGACCGAGGTCGATTTTTCGCCGGCATAGATCTCCATCCAACTGATCTTGCGCTTGCCGCCGTAGGCCTTGGCAACTGCCGCATCCACCACCTTGATCATGACCGGACTGATATCGACGCCGGTGCCATCGCCTTCGATATAAGGGATAACTGGATTATCTGGAACGTTGAGCGAAAAGTCGGCATTGACGGTAATTTTTTTGCCGTCGGCAGGTACAGTTATATGTTGGTACATCATTATCTCCGAGGAAGAAATACCTGCGCCAGCAAGCTTGCGCAAGGAAGAAAAATCTCGTCTTATATAAGACATAAGACTGCCTTTACCGCATTATGCACGAGTATTTTACTGGCCGCCATGCTTTTTACGCCATAGCAAGCGGGCCAATACAATAAAATACCTGCTGCTTCCCACATAATATAGTCATGCCGCTTATTTTATTGAATAAACCATTCCAGGTGATGTGCCAATTTTCAGCGCATCCGACGCGCCAGACACTGGCGCAATACATTGATATCCCCGGCATCTATCCGGCCGGCCGCCTCGATGCCGATAGCGAAGGTTTGCTGCTGCTGACCGATGACGGCAAATTGCAGCACAGCATCAGCCATCCCGACTTGAAACAGAAAAAAACCTATCTGGCCCAGGTTGAGGGCGAAATCAGCCCGGAAGCGCTGGCGCGCCTGCGCGGACCGCTCAATCTCGGCGACTTCATCACCGAGCCGTGCCAGGCGCAGCAAATCGAAACGCCGCACTGGCTCTGGCCGCGCACCCCGCCGATCCGGCAACGGCGCGACAGCCCGACCAGCTGGCTCGCCATTACGATTAGCGAGGGCAAAAACCGCCAGGTGCGGCGCATGACAGCGGCCGTCGGTTTGCCGACCCTGCGCCTGGTGCGCAGCGCCATCGGTCCATTTTCGCTGGCGAGCGAACCGCTGTGGCCGGGAGAATGGCGCGAAGTGGACCCCAAGGCATTAACAAAAATGCAATAAATGGCTTTTTTCGTCGCAGCAACTGGCGGAAAACCCTGTCGCCAGAGGTGAATCGCCATGAAATCGAACTTATTTTGAATTTATTTTGAATTTATTTTGATTTTTCGCAAAATCTTGTCAACCAACAGAGTTGCCCATCGTTATTTACCTAGATTCATTTGAATCGCTTCTATAAAACATACTAAAGGATACGAAATGTCTAAAGTTATCGCTGCTCTGGTTGCTTCCCTGTTCGCTGCTTCCGCTTTCGCTGCATCCGCATCGGCTTCGGCTCCTGCTGTTGCTTCGACACCAGTTGCTGCTTCGGCAGCTGCTTCGACAGAAGCTTCGGCACCAAAAGCTAAGAAAGTAAAGAAAGCTAAGGCTGCTAAGGCTTCGGCTTCGGAAGCTGCTGTTGCTGCTCCAGCTGCTTCGAAGTAATTCGAAAGTAAGTTTAAAAAAAGGCAGGCCTGTCCTGCCTTTTTTTCATTGTGCGGCCGCTTCTGCGTCTTGCCGCCATTCCCGCCCTACCGCTTCCCGCCTATCTGTGCCACACTGCTGACTTCTTCAGCTACCGCCCTATTTGCCATGATTTTTCGGAATACTGCCATCGTCTTCGCGCTGGCCCTGTCCTCGCTGTGCGCCTCGGCGCAAGACATTCAAAAACTGCCGACCACCTCGCTAAGCATCGGCATGCATATCATTAATGCCGAAGTGGCCAGCAGCGAGGCCGAGCACGAACAAGGCTTGATGCAGCGGAAATCATTAGCGCCGAACGAGGGCATGCTATTCGTTTTTGAACGTCCGGCCACGGTCTGCATGTGGATGAAAGACACCCTGATTCCGCTGGCGGTCGCCTTCATCGATGCCGACGGCAAAATCGTCAACATCGAAGAGATGAAGGCGCTCAGTCTCGATTCGCACTGCGGCAAAAAGCCGCTGCATATTCTGTATGCGCTGGAAATGAATCAAGGCTGGTTCAAGCACAAGAATATCAAGCCGGGCGCCGTCATTGACGGTTTGCCGGCGGTGCATAAATAAAACAAGGCAAACGCGCGGCATCGGCCAACTCGCCGAGCGTGGCACTGCGATCCGCAGCGCCCTGGCCCGCCGCACGCCGGTGAGCATCGCTTACGCCGTCAACACCTGATGCAGGGCCTGCACTGCCGCCGAGCCTTCGCCGACGGCCGCGGCCACGCGTTTCACCGAACCGCTGCGCACATCGCCGACGGCAAAAATGCCGGGGCGGCTCGTTTCCAGCGCATGCGGCGGCCGCGCCAGCGACCAGGCCTGGGCCGGCACCTGCGGCCCGGTCAGCACGAACTGCCTGGCATCGAGCGCCACGCAATCGCCGAGCCAGGCCGTATTCGGCTCGGCCCCCAGGAACAGGAACAGATGCCGCACCGGCAAATTCTGCGGCCGCTCCTGCCCCGTTTGCAAGACGATCCGTTCAAGCTTGCTCTCGCCGCATAATTCGACAATCCGGGTAGCCGTATGCAGCGTGATGTTGGAGGCCGCCTCGATACGCTGGATCAGGTAGTGCGACATGCTGGCAGCCAGTCCGGCGCCGCGCACGACAATGTGCACCTGGCGGGCATGACGGGCCAGAAAGACGGCGGCCTGGCCGGCCGAATTGCCGCCGCCGACAATCACGACCTCGTCACCGGTGCTAAACGACGCTTCCATGAAGGAGGCGTTGTAATACACGCCGCGCCCCTCAAAACGCGCCAGATTGGGCAGGTCCGGTTTGCGGTAGCGGGCGCCGGTGGCGATCACGATGCTGCGCGCCGCAATCCGCTCGCCATTATCAAGGCCCAGCGCGAAACCGTCGCCGGTCTTGCATTCGAGATCCCGCACCTCGACCGGCACCGCCACTTCGGCGCCGAACTTGCGCACCTGCGACAGGCCGCGCCCGGCCAGGGCCTGGCCAGAAATGCCGGTCGGGAAACCGAAATAATTTTCGATCTTGGAACTGGTGCCGGCCTGGCCGCCGGGCGCCTTCGCATCAAGCACGGCCACGCTCAAGCCTTCCGAAGCCGCATATACGGCGGCGGCCAGGCCCGCGGGGCCTGCGCCGACCACTGCCACATCGAAAGAGCGGCCGTCAAGGCGATCCGGGCTGATGCCGGTGGCATCGGCCAGCGCGCGAATCGAAGGCTGTTTCAAGACTTCGCCCTGCGCCGTCAGCACAACCGGAAGATCGTCGGCACCAAGGCCGAAACGCGCCATCAGCGCCTTCGCCTCGGGATGCAGATCAAGATCGAAATAGGCGGCCGGCTGCGCATTGCGGCTCATGAATTCGCGCAGCCGCAAGGTGTCCGACGACAATTGCGAGCCGAGCAGAATCACCGCGCCGTGCTGGTCGGCCATGAAGGCGACGCGCCGCAAAATATAGGCGCGCATGATGGTTTCGCTCAGCTCGGCCTCGGCCACCACCAGCATGCGCAGCGCCTCCTCTTCGATCACCAGCACCTCGCAATCGCTGAGCGCGCGGCTGGTGGCCGCCGCCGCCCTGCCGGCCAGCGTACCGACCTCGCCGGTAAACATGCCGGCGCCCTGCGTGGCCAGCACATGCGAACCGAGGGCCGAACTGCGCGACACTTCGAGCGTGCCCGACAACAGCACATACATCGGCACGTGACGCTGGCCCTGGCGATACAAGACGGTGCCGGCGGCGATCTGGCGCCGTTCGCCATAATGGCTGATCACCTCGAATTGGGCTTGGTTCAGCGTCGGAAAAATCTGATGACGGCGGCTGCCGTCAAGCTCCGGCGGCACATTTTCCTGCGCTGGCGTATTTTCATTCATGCTGGTCCCGTCCATGCTCAATCGATCCCCGGCGCCGCAACCCTTGCACAGCTTTCTTGCACAGCCTTTTTGCATTCCATGACATGCATGCACAAGGCGGCTGTCAGGGCGCTCGAGCGCCCTCCTCAACCTGCCGCCGGCGGTGGCCTGCCGCGATAATTTCGCGATAATTTCGCGATAATTTCGCGATGATTTCGCGATCACTCTGTGCGCTCATTTCGAGTCGCCGCGCCGGCAAATGTTCCGCCAGCGCGAACTGCTGCGCCGCAATGTTAGCGGCTCCGCAGCCTGCATGCGAAACATGTCTATACTATGCCTTGCAGCATGCATGTCTATATTGTATTTGTTTGCCGACCGCATTCAAACCGAGCGCGGCGCCCCACTTCCTTAAAGGAAATCATGTCTGAATTAAAAGCAAGCGCCGCACTCGCCAGCGATCTGTTCGATGCCGTGAAACTGGGTCCCTACACCTTGAGCAATCGCCTCGTCATGGCGCCGCTGACACGCAGCCGCGCGCAGGCCGGCGACATCCCCAGCCTGCTGGCGCCGGAATACTATCGCCAGCGCGCCAGCGCCGGCCTGATCATCTCTGAGGCGACGCAAATTTCACCGCAAGGCAAGGGGTATGCCTATACACCGGGTATTTATAATGCCGATCAAGTTGCAGGATGGAAAAAAGTTACCGATGCCGTGCATCAGGGCGGCGGCCACATCTTTGCCCAGCTATGGCATGTGGGCCGGATCTCGCACCCGACGCTGCAGCCGGCTGGCGCCTTGCCGGTAGCGCCATCGGCCATTGCGCCAGCCGGAAAAGCATTTACCGAACACGGTTTTGTGCCGTTCGAGACGCCGCGCGCACTCGAGACTGGCGAAATCGCAGGCATCGTCGAACAATACCGCAGCGCTGCCCGCAACGCACTCGATGCCGGCTTCGACGGCGTCGAAATCCATGCCGCCAACGGCTATCTGATCGACCAGTTTTTACGCGACAGCAGCAACCACCGCAGCGATGCCTATGGCGGCTCGCTGGAAAACCGCACGCGCCTGCTGCTCGAGGTGACGCAGGCGGTGCTTGCCGTGTGCGGCGCCGAACGCGTCGGCGTGCGCCTGTCGCCGGTCAGCCCGGCCAACGATATCGCCGACAGCAAGCCGGCAGCGCTGTTTCAGTATGTCGTCGGCCAGCTCAATCAATTCAAGCTGGTCTATCTGCATGTGGTCGAAGGGGCCACCGGCGGCGCGCGCGACATCGTGCCGGATTTTGACTGGCAAGCGCTGCGGCGCCTGTTCCACGGCACCTACATCGCCAACAACGGCTACGATCTGGCGCTGGCCGTCAAGGCGCGCCAGGCAGACAGCGCCGACCTGATCGCCTTCGGCCGGCCCTTTATTGCCAACCCCGATCTGGTGGCGCGGCTGCGACAGGGCGCGCCGCTCAATCCGCTCGATGCCGCCACGCTATATGGTGGCGATGCGCATGGTTATACCGACTACCCGTTCCTGGAGCCGCGGTGATGGCCGCGGCCAAGGCGATGTCGCCGGCTCAGCGGCCGCCCGCGACGTCGATCGAGGAGCCCGTCGTGTAAGAGGCCTGGTCCGACAGCAGCCACAATACCGCCCGTGCCACCTCATCAGGGTAGCCGCCGCGCTGCATCGGAATGCCGCTCTTCATGCGCTCGACACGGCCCGGCTCGCCGCCGCGCGCATGGATGTCGGAATAGATGATGCCGGGATTGACCGCATTGACGCGAATGCCCTCGTTCGCCACTTCCTTGGCCAGGCCCAGCGTGAGCGTATCGAGCGCCGCTTTGGAGGCCGCGTAATCGACATATTCGTTGGGCGAACCGATGCGCGAGGCGCGCGACGAGATGTTGACGATCGCCCCCCCGCTGCCGCCATGCCTGGTCGACATGCGGCGCACCGCTTCACGCGCGCACATGAAGCTGCCGACCACGTTGACCGCCAACACCCGGCTGACACGTTCGAAATCCATGTCTTCGACCCGGCATTGTTTTTCGAGAATGCCGGCATTGTTGACCAGCGCCGTGAGGCGCCCGAGCCGCGCATCGACTTCGGCAAACAGGCGCAGCACGTCGGCCTCGACGCTGACATCGGCGTGAACCGCGATGGCGCTGCCGCCGCCGTTAATGATGGCGGCCACGACTTGCTCGGCGGCGGCCCGGTTGCTGACATAGCTGACGCAAATCGCATAGCCTTGCGCCGCCGCCAGGCGGGCGACGGCTTCACCGATCCCGCGCCCGCCACCGGTGACGATCAAGACTTTCTTCACATTTTCCTGCAAGCTCGTCATGGATTCGACCTTTCATAAAATGACAGCCGGTGGCGGCCCTGTCCGTGGTCGCCACGGCATGGCTATGACTTCTCCTCTCGCCTTGCCACGCAAAAAAATCCCTCGATTCCCATTCCGCCAATGCAACTGGGCGGACTACCGGCGAAATTCCACTCGCCAGAGCAATCGGCAATAGTGCCTCATTTTTATGCTATCGTCTATCGCCATCGCCATGGCGCACGCAGATGCGCGCGGCGACAGCGCCGGTCCGCCCGGCGCCGCAAGCACACCGATAACGCCGTTTTTTTACAGACAAGGATATCTGCCGATGACTCCCTTTTTTCGCGTGACACCATTGGTCGCCGCGCTCACGCTGTCTGTGCCACTCTGGGCCAGCAGCAACACCGCATTTGCCGACGCCGCCGACGCCGCCCCGCGCCAGCCGCAGATCGAGCAGATCGTCGCCGAAATTTCGCCGCAGCGGATCGAAAGCTACGTCAGGAAACTGGTCAGCTTCGGCACCCGCCACACGCTGGCCGACAGCAGTTCGGAGACCACCGGCATCGGCGCCGCGCGGCGCTGGATCAAGGGCGAACTCGATCGCTGCGCGGCCGACTCCGGCGGCCGCCTGCAAGTGACGCTCGACAGCTTCACGCAGCCGGTCTCGCCGCGCGTACCGGTGCCGACCGAACTGGTCAATGTCGTCGCCACCCTGCCCGGCACGCAAGCGCAGTCGCGCGACCGGCTGTATGTCGTCAGCAGCCACTACGATTCGCGCGCCAGCGACGCGCTCGATGCCAAGAGCTTTGCCCCCGGCGCCAACGATGATGCCTCGGGCACTGCGGCGGTCATGGAAATGGCATGCGTGATGGCGCGCCACCAATTCGACGCCACCCTGGTATTCATGACCGTGCCCGGCGAAGAGCAAGGCTTGTACGGCGCCGCCCACTGGGCCGAGCAGGCCCGGCAAAAGAACTTGAATGTGGCCGGCATGTTCACCAACGACATCATCGGCAGCTCACGCAGCGACGACGGCAAGGTCGACAAGTCGCAGGTGCGGCTGTTTGCCGAGGGCCTGCCGCCGCTGCGGGAAATGCCCGACCACCTGCGCACACTGATCGCGACCGGCGGTGAAAACGATTCGCCGTCGCGCCAGCTGGCGCGGCATGTCAAGGAAATCGGCGAACGCTATGTGGCGCCGTTCAAGGTCACCGTGATCCAGCGCCGCGACCGCTATCTGCGCGGCGGCGACCACATGGCCTTCCTCGAGCGCGGCTACGCGGCGCTGCGCTTTACCGAGCCGAATGAAGACTTCAATCACCAGCATCAGGATGTGCGCAAGGTCGGCGCGCTGCAATACGGCGACTTGCCCGAGTTTGTCGATTTCGACTATATCGCGCAGGTGGCGCGCGTCAATGCCGCCGCCCTGTCTTCGCTGGCACTGGCGCCGGCGGCCCCGCAGAAAGTACAGATCCGCACCGCCAAGCTCGACAACAATACCGAGCTGGTCTGGCAGGCCAATGGCGAACCGGACCTGGCCGGCTACCGCATCGTCTGGCGCGAAACCACCGCGGCGCAATGGCAAGGCGCAAGCATGGTCGGCAATGTCACCCACGTAACGCTCGACCACATGTCGAAGGACAATTACTTCTTCGGCGTGCAGGCGGTCGACAAGCAGGGCAACGTCAGCGTCGCCAGTTATCCGACGCCGCTGCGCTAAGCCCGGCACCACCGCTGCGCCAAGCGAGCGGGCGCAGCGGCGATCCACCATCCAAAACGCAGTCAGTGCCGTAACAGGCAAGCGCCGTCAATACGCCCAGAACGGTCCCGTCGAGCCGTTGACGACGGCGCCTTCAAGGCCGACGAACACCTTGCGGCCAAAGAAAAACGGCAAACCCCAGTCGAAACCGGTCAGCGACGAGACCGAACCGCCGACATTGGCCACCGTGACGGAGTTGCTGAGATTGTCGACATTTTCGATCGAAAAGCTGACCGTGCCCGTCGCGCTGCCGGTGTAGCCGGTATTGGTCGCACTCAGCGTCAAGGTGCTTGCCGGGCAAAAGAAACCGGTGCTGTTGGTACAGGCCGTGATCGAAGTGTCGTGAAAGAACAGGCCGTTCGAACCGCTGTCGATAAAGCTCGAAGCCATGGAAGTACTATTGTAAGTGGTCGTGAAATAGCCGCTGCTGCTGGCCGTATACACGCTGGCAGTCCCGATGCTGTTATTGCTCTGGGTACCAATGCCGAAAATGAGCGAACCGGTCAGGCTCGACAGGCCGCCGCTGGCGACCGATGGCAATGACAGCACGACACCGTTATTATCAGTGGAAAAGGAGGCGACCGGATTGCTCACCTGCGTCGCCACCGGCATCTTGCTGGCCGTGCAGGTGGTCGAAGGACAGCTGTAATAGGTGCCGGAGACGACATAATTGGCGCATACGGTGCCGCAATCCTCGTTAAACAGGCCAACGCCGAGAATCCCGTTGGCCCCCAGCGCCGACACCGAGCCGAGGCTGCTGCCGGTGTTGCTGCACGAGGTAGGCACGGCCGGCGATGTGGTCGAGGCGCTGTTGACGAGCTGGATCGAGATGCCGGAAGCGACTTCGCCACCGAGCCGGACGTCGGCTTGTTTCACCGGCCCCCATTCGTAACCGCTGACAAATTGCGCGCATTCGTAGGCGGCCGAGCCGGACGGCGCCGTGACCGACGGCAGTCCCAGCGTCGAGGTATCGACAACCGAGGAAAGCAGGCGCAAGCCGTAAGAGCCGGTATCGACCAGGACGTGGTCAATGGTCTGGCAAACGCCGGTGCCGGGATTGCAGATGGTGACATCGACATACGGCACATTGATCACCGAGCCGACGCCGGTCGGTCCGCTGCCCACCACCATCGCCACGCTATTGGTCACGCTGGCGCTGACCGTCAGCGTGGTGCTGGCGCTGCCGGTGCCGCCGGTACCGCTGCAGCTGAGGGAATAGCTGTACGCGCCGGCCGCCGTCTGCGTCACCGACGAACTGCCGCTGGTGGCCTTGCTGCCGCTCCAGGAACCGGAGGCCGTGCAGGAAGTGGCATTGCTCGCGCTCCAGCTCAGGGTCACGGTCTGCCCGGTGGCGGCCGTACTGCTCGACATGCTGAGGCTGACGACCGGCGTGGTGCCGCTGGAACTGCTGGAACTGCTGGAGCCGCCGCCACCACCGCAGCCGGCAAGCAAGGAACTGGCGAAAAGCGTGGCGCAAAGCGTGGCAAACGGCGCCGATCTCAGGGCAAGGCCAAAGTGGGCGCGCGCAGCGCGGCGCGCTCCGGACCATAGGCGGGCGAATATATGCATCGTCAATCCATTAAAAAATTATTTGATGTCGCTGGTGGAGAAGCCGCTCGGCAAGGCGCTCGGAATCCACGCCCGCCCCTGATAGGCGCGCATATGGCCGCCGGAGACGATCACGATGTCCGATTGCTGGATCTGCAGCTGCGAATGGCCGGCCTTGGTCTTTTGGGCCGCTGCCGCGGTCAGCGTCGAAAAATTCGATCCAAGCAGCGTGCGCAAGTCAGGCATGAAGGGACCGCTCCAGCTGACGCCAAAGACCACCCCGCTGGCCGAAACATACTCGCGCACCACGGTGCCGCTGGTCAGCGTCGATTCGCTGATCTGGTAGCTGCTGCCGCTCGAAGTAGTGGTGCTGGTGCTACTGGCCAGTACATGCGCCGTCACTTTCGGCGTCACGCCGCTGAACGTGCTTTGCGCCGCGCCCAGTGCGGCATAGCTGCTCGCACACGGTCCCAATAAAAACAGCAATACAAATATTTTGCGCATAGAATCGATAAAACTGCATAAATGTGAAATTGATGATGCACGTCGTATTACATTAAAACACTGACGTGCAGGCCGCAGAACACAAGCATGGTGCTTTCTTGCAATTTATATATTGTATTGTAACAATTCTTTACAGGGCAAGGCAGATAAAAAAACAATTCCGATGCGGCGGCCGGCAGGCCGGTTCAAAACTGCCTCGAAAACGGCGAACGGATATCGGCTAAAAATTTCTGCGCCCGCGCATGTTGCGGCCGGTTGAAAAATTCGTCCGGCACGGCGCGCTCAAGCACCCGGCCCTGATCCATGAACAGCACGCGGTCGGCCACTTCGCGCGCAAAGCCCATTTCGTGCGTGACGCACACCATGGTCATGCCGTCGCGCGCCAGATCGCGCATGACCAGCAAGACTTCGCCGACCATCTCCGGGTCGAGCGCACTGGTCGGTTCATCGAACAGCATCAGCGGCGGCTGCATGGCCAGCGCACGGGCAATCGCCACCCGCTGCTGCTGCCCGCCCGAGAGCGCCGACGGATAAACCCGGGCCTTGTCGGCCAGGCCGACCCGTTCCAGCAAGAGCATGGCGCGCTGTTCGGCTTCGCCGCGCTTCAGACCGAGCAGATGGGTCGGCGCGACGGCGCAATTTTGCAGCACGGTCAGATGCGGAAACAGATTAAATTGCTGAAAAACGAAACCGATGCGCGAACGAAAGCGGTTCACGTCGAGTCCGGGCGCATGAATGTCCTGGCCGTCGATCTCGATGCGACCCGAGGCGATCGGCTCGAGCCGGTTCAGGGTCCGGATCAGGGTCGACTTGCCGGAGCCGGACGGCCCGCAGACGACCACCACCTCGCCCTTTGGCACCGACTCGCTGATGTCGGCCAGCGCGTGATAAGGGCCATACCATTTATTGACGTTTTCAATTTTGATCATCGGGCGGATGCAGTGGTTGGGGTTGTCGGCGCGGCTTGCCGGCGCTCGATCCAATAGGCCAGGCGCGACAGGCCGAAGCATAGAATGAAATAAGTCAGGCCCAGCAGCAGATAGACCTGCGGCGATTTGGTCATCACTTGCACATTGATTTGCGAGGCAATGAACGAGACGTCGGTCAGGCCAATGATGTAGCCGAGCGAAGTCTCCTTGATGCTCGACACAAACTGGTTGACCAGCGATGGCAACATGGCCCGCAGCGCCTGCGGCAAGACGATCAGGCGCATCGTCGCACCATAGCCGAGACCGAGCGAGCGTGCCGCCTCGAACTGTCCTTTGGCCAGGCCATGAATGCCGGCGCGGACGATCTCGGCCAGGTAGGCGCCGTCGAAAACGACTAATGCAATCAGCATCGTGGTGAACTGGTCGGTCTTGTGTCCGGTCACGCCGGGCAAGAAAAAATAGGCCCAGAACACGACCATCAACAGCGGCGTGCCGCGCACCACATACACGAGCGCCGTCACCGGCCAGCGCAGCGCACGCCACGGGCTGACGCGCGCCAGGCCCAGCAACAGGCCCAGCGGCAAGCTCAGCAGCAGACCCAGGGCCGCCAGCAGCACGGTCAGGCACAGGCCGCCGAGCGGTCCGTTCGGATATTGGCCGACCAGAAAATACAGCCAGTAGTCTTGTATCAGTTCGAGCATCAGAGGGTGCGCACGGGATAGCGACGTTGGTACAAAATGCCGACCGCGCCGATCGCCAGCGACAGCGACAGATAGCAGGCGGTGGCGAAGGCGAACGCCTCGACGCTGCGGAAAGAGCTCGTTTCCACACGCTGGGCCTGATACATCAGCTCGGCCACGCCGATCACGGTGGCGATGCTGGTGTTTTTCCACAGATTGAGGGTTTGCGAAATCAGCGGCGGGACCGTGATGCGCAGCGCCTGCGGCAAGATAAACAGGCGCATGGTCGCCAGAAAACCGAAGCCGAGCGCGCGTCCGGCTTCGGACTGCTGACGCGCTATGGCGCGCACGCCGCTGCGAATGTCTTCGGCCATGTAAGCGGCCGTATACAAGGTCAGCGCAAGCACGGCGGCGACGGCCTCGACATTGCCGGCATACAGACCTTCTTTCCAGGTCTGCGGCAGCAGTTCCGGCGCGCCGAAATACCAGAACAGCATATGCGCCAGCAGCGGCACATTGCGGATCACTTCGACGAATGCGGCGCCGAGCCAGTTCAGCGTCCGCAGCGGCGCCAGCCGCAGCAAGGCCACGCCAGCGGCCAGCGGCACCGCGCACAGCAGCGTGATGGCGGTCAGCTGCAGCGACAGCAGCAAGCCCGACGTCAGCCAGTCGCGATAGTCGCCGCTCAGTAGCAGGGCCGGATCGAAGTGCGGCATCGGCTCAGCTACGCCGCACGGCCATGCGGCGCTTGCACGCAGTCGCTTGCATCGTCATCAGGCCGCAACTTTATCGGAATCGATCTTGAAGTGACGCTTGTCGAATTTGATCGGGGTTGCAGGGCCATACCATTTGACGAACAGTTTGTCGGCCTCGCCCGATTTTTCGAGCTCGCGCAACACGCCATCGACCATAGCCTTGACTGCCGTTTCGCCCTTTTTGATGCCGAGCGCCAGGGTTTCGGTACTGATACTTTGCGGCAAAATCGTGTAATCCTTGCGCGCCGCGCCGAGCTTGGCGTAATTATCGAGCAGCGATACCTCATCGTTGACATAGCCAATGCCTTTGCCTTGTTGTAATGCAACGAACGCTTGTACCGCGCTTTCATAGGTGACCACCGAGACGCTCGGCACGGCGCGGCGGATATTCGGTTCCTGGGTGCCGCCCTTGACGGTCAATACTTTTTTACCGGCCAGTTGCGCCAGCGTCGTGATGCCGCTGCTGTTTTTGACCATCACGCGCTGGCCGGTGACGAAGGTCGAGAGCGAAAAATCGATCAGCGCCTCGCGCTCGCGCGTATGGGTCAGCGAGGCGGCCAGCAAATCGACGCGTCCCTGCTGCAGTTCGGGAATGCGGGCGGCCACCGCCAGCTGCTTGATGACGGGCTTGACGCCGATCTTTCTGGCGATGGCGTGACACAGGTCGACTTCGTAACCGATGATGGCGCGCGTCTTCGGATCGACAAAGCTGTTCGGTTCATCGGTGCCGAGCACGCCGCAGACCAGTTCGCCCTTCGATTTGATGGCCGCGAGCTGGTCGGCTTGCGCCAGCGGGGCGACGCCCGCGGTCAGCAGGGCGGCGATGAAAATGAATGTAAAGCGTGCGTGCATGAGTCTTCCTTGGCGTTGGCGTATTGTGCAGGACGGCATTAGACCGCAACTTGCTTGGTTTAAACACAAATGTTTTTGCGTATAGATATACGAAAAACAAATATCAAGCAGGAAAAATACTCGTTTGCCTGTTTTTAATCATTTTGCCAGTACGCCATGCCGCTGACAACCATGCCGGTGCTACGGCGGCGTCGCCGGCAAAGCCCGCCAGTTGCCTCGGCAACGCGGCACATAGGGATAATAGCCGGACGGATTGTCGCAGTAATACCAGAACTGCGGCGGCAAGGACGATGGCGCCAGCGGCACCCCGACCGCCGGCGGCTGAAACGGATCGGGATAGGGATAGACCGGCGCCGGATAAAAATACCAGACCGGCCCGACCATCCACCACCAGCCGAGGCGACCGCCATGGCGCCCGTGAAACCAGTGGCCGCTGCGCCACTGGCCATAATCGCCCTGATGGAAATGACGGATATCGCCATGCCAGCGCAAGCCGTTTTGCGGCCCCGCCGCATGCGACCGCGAGTGGCCGCCATCATGCACGCCATGCGCTCCATGGCCTCCATGCTCATGCTGGGCCAACGCCAGCACGGGCGCCATGCAGGCGCAACAAAAAATCAGGAAACGCGCCGATAATTTATCCATGTCGACCACCTTCTGTTTGCTTGGACGCCCGCCTGACGGGCAATCGTGCCGCTCAATTACTGCTCAGTTACAGCTCAGTTGCAGCTCAACTTCAGCTCAGTTGCCGCTCAGCTGCAGCTCAGTTGCCGCTCAGTTGCCACATAAAATTGCCGCCGGCTTCATCGGCCAGCGCCGGCATCAGGCGCAAGCCTCTCTTTCAATCATGATGCAAGACAGCGTATTTCAAAAATCGTTGCAAAACATGCCAGGCAGCCCTTGCGGCAGGGGCCGATTCGCCGGCCGGCTTGCCGATCGGGGCGAGCCGGCAGCCATGCCGGCTTCCGCGTTCCGCCGTGTTTTGCCAGCGTTTTTTCCATTTCAATTTTTATTTCTCAAAACCCGGGCAATCAACTCTTGAACGCTGCCGGGCTGGCTCTATCGGACTGGCATGCGGTCGATCCGCATCTGCATGCCGGCTACTTTGCATTGGCATGCGGTCTATCAAAATCCAACCCATCTATTGCGCAATGCAGCAACGCATAATTCAATAGACAAAATGTAAAAAAGTGTTAAATAAGCAACATTTCCTGAAGTCGCCATAATTATTGTGTTGTTCCGTAATTTGGCAGTATCCCGTTCCCAGTGCTTCTACTTAAGGATATCAAATGAAAACGTCAAACCTTATCCACTCGATCAGCGACAATGGCATCAAGGGCAGCGCTTGTGCAATACCTTATGACGGCGGGCGACATGACGGCGCGGCCGGCGATGACGGCGCGGCGCTGCGCTTGCGCCGCCGCATATCGGCCGAGGAAATACGCGAACAGCTGCCGAAAGGGCAAGGCGGCATCGGTTTTCTTTTTCATGCAACCGATTGGGACAGCTTATTGTTTTCTTTTGATAATGTACAAAAACGCAGTCCGTCTTTCGAGCAGATATTATGGGATACCAAGCCCTTCATCGCCTCGGCCATTTACGCCGGCACACAAGTCATTGGCGCCAATATCGCATGCCCGGTGCCCCTGGAATTGTGGCTCGGCAGCGCCAGCGGCATCAAGCGTTTTCGCGAAAGCCAGCTGTTCCCGGGGCTGGCGCTGGCCAAACAGGCCGGCCTGAACATGGTCGCGATGGGAGCATCGACGCCCTATGCCTGCAATTACGGTTTGCTGGCGCGCGAACACACGCAGCCGTACATCACTACCGGACACGCCGCCACCGCCGCCATTTTGAAAGAGTGGACCATCCACTGCTGCGAACAGGTGGGGGTGCCGTTCGGGGCGGCGAAAATCGCCGTCTTCGGCGCTGCCGGCAGAATGGGCCTGACCTTGGCACGCTATCTTTGCTATAAAAATGCGCCCATGGAACTGGTCCTGATCGATTTACCCGACAAAATCAATTTATTGAAAACCCAGGCGGCCGAATTGCTGGCCGCGATTCCTTCGGGGAGGCTGAAAATTTCAATTCATACCTTTAATTCCGGCGTTGCCTTACCGAAATTTGATGGCGCCATCATGGTCAGTTGCACCAGCACCCCCTATCTGAGCGCAGCCGATCTCAGGCAGGCCCGCTTCTGGATCGACGACTCGCATCCGCGCGCGGCCAGCGTCGAAGCCGAATTGGCGTCGCGCGCCGACACCTTGTACATCGAATGCTTTGTGCGCGGACCGGCCGGCCTCAATATCGACTATGCATTTCACCTGCCGACCCAGCAGGATTGTTATACTTGTTTTGCAGAAGGCTATGCAGCATGGCAAGAAGGCATCAATGCCGACTTCGTCACCGGCAGTCCGCCGGTCTGGACTGTCGCCTATACTCACAGCCTGCTGAAAAAATCAGGTTTCGGCCTCGGGCCTTTCATCGGCAAGAACGGTGCCCTGCTCGATGCCGCGCTCGATCATTCAATCGCAGTAGCACAATGACAGGACTCTGATCCATGAGCAGACTGCGCGACAAACTTCAGCAATCCTTGCGTAGCGAACTGGCGCGCAGTCGTTTTGTCATTCCATGGGGCGGTGCGCTCGGGGCGCTGGCCCACCCCGTGTATTGGCTGATCTGGACCTATGTCTTGCCGCAACCGTATGACAATCTGCCCTTGCGGCTCAGCGCCGCGCTGCTGTGCGTCCCCCTGATCTTGCAGCGATACTGGCCCAAACGTTTCGAAGCGCATTTACTGGCCTACTGGCACTTCTGCCTGATTTACGTGATGCCTTTCGTGTGCAGCTTTCTGGCTGTCAAAAACAACTTTTCAACGATGTGGATGATGACCGAAGTGATGATGATTTTCATCATGGCGCTGTGCATCGATTCGCCGCTGCTGTTAATGGTCTACATCATTGCCGGCATTCTGGCCGGCTCCCTCGTCGCCATCTCGACCATGGCGGCGCCGCTGATATTGACGCCGGCCAATAAGGCAAATCTGACGCTGCTTCCCTTCGTCATACTCTGCGGCATGGCCTTTAGCCGGGCCATCCAGAAAGGACGCATTTTCGTGGAAAAGAACAAGGCGCTGCAGGCCATCGCCGGCTCGATCGCCCACGAAATGCGCAATCCGCTGGGCCAGATCCAGTACAGCCTCGAAAACATCGACCGCAACCTGCCGACGCCATCGACCAGCCAGGCAACACAGGCGCTGCCCGAGCAAAAAGTACGCGAATTGTATCGCCACCTCGCCCAGGGCCGGCTGGCCATCAAGCGCGGCTTGCAAGTGATTGCCATGACGCTCGATCAAGTCAATGAAAAAACCATCGATCCAGCGAGCTTCACTTATATGCATGCCGGCGAGGTCACGCGCAAGGCCATCGACGAATATGGTTTCGAAAGCGACGCGGTGCGCCACAAGGTGCAATTGCAAGTGATCCGCGATTTTCCCTTCATGGGCGACGAGACGACTTATTTATTTATCATTTTTAATCTGATCAAAAACGCCGTCCACTATTTCCCGCTCTATCCCGATGCCAACCTGGTTCTTACTGTCGACCGCGATTGCGTGACCGTCTGCGACACCGGACCGGGCATCGCCAAGCAGGCTTTGCCGAATTTGTTCGAACCGTTCCGGACCGCCGGCAAAGCCGACGGCACCGGTCTGGGACTAGCCTATTGCCGGCGCGCGATGCGCGCATTCGGCGGCGACATCGCCTGCGATTCGGTGTTCGGCCATTACACGAAATTCACGCTGCGCCTGCCGGCGCTGACGCCGGCCACCGCCGCCGCCGAAGCCAGGAAGCAGGCTGCGCGCACGCAGATGGAGCTGGCTTTTCAAAACCGGGATGGCTTCGCCGAACCGCCGGCGACGCCCAGACAGCCGGTCCTGACCGGCAAAACCGTGCTGCTGGCCGATGACGATGCCTTCAGCCGCATGCTGGTGCGCGCCTATCTGCAGCAGCAAGACATGCACGTGGTCGAAGTCGTCCATGGCCAGGCCGCGCTCGACTACCTGGCCAGCGGCGCTCCCTGCGACGTCCTCATCATGGACATCAAGATGCCGGGACTGGACGGCCTGACCACCAGCACCGCGATCCGCAGCGCCGGCTCACGCTGCAAAGACCTGCCCATCATCATCCTGTCCGGCTACTCGAGCGAGTCGACGCTGCAATCGGCCCTGGCCGCCGGCGTAAACGCCGTTCTCGCCAAACCGGTCGAGGCGGCCTTGTTGCATGAAAAACTCGCGCAGCAATTCTCACCGCGGCCGACGACCTCCGCCCGGCCCGCTCTGCCGCCCGCCGCCGATGGCCCGCCCTCATTGCCGGGGCAGCCCGGCCTGCTCGACGACAAACGCCTCGACGAACTGCGCCGGCTCGACATGCTCGACGAATTCCTGTCCGACTATCTGGCATTGATCAATCCGCTGCTGACGCGGCTCGAAATCAGTGTTGCGGCACAAAATTTCGACGACATGCACCAGGCCTTGCATTCGCTGCTGGGCATCAGCGGCACCATAGGCGGGTCCGCCCTGCACCACCTGGTCCGGCGGCTATATGCCGCGGTTGACGGCGGCCATTGGCCGCACGAAGAAAATTGGCTCAAGCAAATCAAGGTATTGAGTGCCCGCACCATTTATGCCTTGCAAAGCGCCTATGTCACAAGTCAGGCGCCGCCGATGTCCCGCAATGACAACACATTTTTCAGCGATGGCGGCACGCCCGAGAAGCGCAAAAACCTGCGCTAAAGGCCTGCCCCGAAGAAAAAAGTCGCGCTTTCGTTGTTAAAAAACATCGGAACAAAAGCGCAAAAAAGAAAAAACGGCGCATCATCCACAAACATTACCAAAAGCCCGGCCAGCTGAGATAGCGCAGATCATTTTTTTATGATGCTGACTATGTTAGACTTTTTCCCATTGGCATAACGTTGCAGCGTACCCGCAGCAACCCGGCGATGTTTATCAAAACACACATGCCCGCAGCGCTTATTGCGCGCGGCATCGAATCCGCCTCATGCCGCACCACACTTTAAAAGAGTCTATCGATGCCACAGCAATACAAAGTCAGCGCCGGCCTGCCCCGGCCCGCCCCCATTCGTGCTCTGCATGCCGCAGCAGGCTTGAAGGCATGAGCCAGGAACTCAGGCTGAGCGCCGCCCAGATCAATACCGCCCAAGCCGCCGCCGCACCGCGATCAGGCAGCGGCCACACGACGATCGAAGACTTGCTGGCACTCTTTGCCGCCACCATCATGATCGGCCTCGGCATCACGCTCTACAAGGCGGCCGGGCTGCTGACCGGCGGCATCGCCGGCCTCGCCTTCCTGGTTCACTACGCGCTGCACGCCACCTATGGCTGGGCATTTTTTGTGCTGAACCTGCCCTTCTACTGGCTGGCCGTCAAACGTCTCGGCTGGGCCTTCACGCTGCGCACTTTCGCCGCCATCGCGCTGTTATCGGTCATGACGGAACTGCCGACCTCGGCGCTCGGCATCGGCTCGGTCCATCCGCTATATGCGAGCGCCGCCGGCGGCGTCTTGCTCGGCACCGGCATTCTGATGCTGTTCCGGCACCGCGCCAGCGTCGGCGGCATCGGCATCGTCGCCATGTATCTGCAAGAGAGCCGCGGCTGGCGCGCCGGCTACGTCCAGCTCGCATTCGACAGCAGCATCCTGCTGACCTCGATTCTGGTGGTCGACCTCGGCCGCGTCGCATGGTCGATTTTGAGCGCCGTCATTCTCAACATGATTCTGTCGCTCAACCACCGGCCGGGCCGCTACCAGGCCTGAATAGTGCACTTTCACCGCCGGCCGCGGCGGCCGGCCTCGCCTTGGGCCCATGCCGCCTGGCGGCGATTGCCGTGAAGCGATGACGGCCGGCCCAAGCGCCGTGCTGTTATTTGCATGCATTTGATCTATCTCAATTTTGAGATGATTAATTAATTTCTCCGCACCAAAACAACTGACATTGCCCATCTCAATCGCTTACCCTCTATAAGCGAATCAAGCCAAACAGAAATATTGTGCAGAAATACCGCGCTTAAATATCAGTTAAAACCATCGATTAAACGACGACGCGTCAGCAAAAGACGCGCATGCCGACACGGCAGCCCTGCATCAGACACAGGAAAAAACATGAGCCATTCTCACGCCGGCATTGCGCTGCCGACCGCAATCAGCACACTGAACGAATTGTTCGCCTGGCGCGTGCGCCAGACACCGCAAGGCGCGGCCTACCGCCAGTTCGACCCCGGCAGCAAGCAATGGCTCACCCATACGTGGCAGCAGATTGCCGCCCGCGTCGGCAACTGGCAACGCGCGATCGGCGCCCTGCAGCTGGCGCATGGTGCGCGCGTCGCCATTTTGCTGCCCAACTGCGTCGAAGCGATCTGCGTCGATCAGGCCGTGCTGGCGCTGGGCCTGGTGCCGGTGCCGATGCATGCGCTCGACAATCCGGCCAGTATCGGCTACATCCTCAACGATTGCGAAACCGCGCTATTGGTCCTGACCACGCACGACCAATGGCGCGCAATCGCCACCTGCGAGGCCATGCCCGCGCTCAAGCTGGTGGTCGTGATGGATGGCCCGTCGGCTGCGCCCGCGGCCAGCGCTACGCCAGCGGCGCCGCAATTGATCGCCATGAGCGACTGGCTGGCCGCCGCGCCGCAAGTTCCGCCCGCATCGCCGGCGCGCCAGGTCCGCCGCGAAGATCTCGGCGCCATCGTCTACACCTCGGGGACGACCGGCAAGCCGAAAGGCGTCATGCTCAGCCATCATAATGTGATGGCCAATATCCGCGCCGTCCTGGAACGCGTCGACGCTGCCGCAGACGATGTCTTTCTGTCGTTCCTGCCGCTCTCGCATACCTTCGAACGGACTGCCGGCTATTATCTGCCGATGGCGGCCGGCAGCTGCGTTGCCTATTCGCGCTCGGTGGCGCTGCTGGCCGAGGACTTCAAAAGCGTGCGGCCGACGGTGCTGGTGTCGGTGCCGCGCATTTACGAGCGTTTTTACGCCAGGCTGCAGGAACAGCTGGCCGCCGCCGCCCCGCTCTCGCGCTCGCTGTTTGCACTGACCCTGTATATCGGCTGGCGCCGCTTTTGCCGCCGCCAGCGGCTGGCGACCGATGGCCGCATGCTCGATACCGCGCTCGACGGCGTGCTATGGCCCGTGCTCGAACGGCTGGTGGCGCGCAAGGTGCTGGCGCAGTTCGGCGGCCGCCTGCGCGCCGCGGTCAGCGGCGGCGCACCGCTGCCGCAAGCGGTCGGCCAATGTTTCCTGGCCCTCGGCCTGCCGCTGCTGCAAGGCTATGGCATGACCGAGACCTCGCCGGTGGTCGCCGCCAATGCGGTCGACGACAACTGGCCGGCCACCGTCGGCAGGCCCTTGAGCGGGGTCCAGGTGCGCATCGGCGAGCGCGATGAATTGCAGGTGCATTCGGACAGCGTCATGCTCGGCTACTGGAAGCGGCCGCAAGACACACTGGCCGCCATGACTGCCGACGGCTGGCTGCGCACCGGCGACCAGGCCGTGATCGAACAGGGCCATATCCGCATCTCCGGCCGCATCAAGGAAATCATCGTCACCTCGACCGGCGAAAAAATCGCGCCGGTCGACCTCGAACTGGCGATCCTGTCCGATCCCTTGTTCGAACAGGCGATGGTGATCGGCGAAAATCGCCCTTTCATCAGCAGTATCGTGGTGCTCAACCGTAAGCTGTGGCATGAACTGGCCAGCAAGGCCGGGCTCGACGCGGACGCCGCCGACAGCGTCGATGCGCCGGCCGCGCGCACGCAACTGCTGGCGCGATTGCAGGCGGCGACCTGCAGCTTTCCGCACTATGCCATGCCGCGCGCCGTATGGGTCGCGCGCGAAGCGTGGACTGTCGAAAACAGCCTGATCACGCCGACCCTGAAGCTCAAGCGGCTCAATCTGCTGGCCCGCTTCGACGCCGAGATCGCGGCCATGTATGCGGCGCGCCGGCCGCAGGCGGCGGCGACGGCCTGAGCGGTAGCGCAGCGGGGAAAATCCATAAAAAAATGGCTGGAGCGCGCTCCAGC
>JAIZVZ010000208.1 GCA_021768485.1 Oxalobacteraceae bacterium
AAGTACATGTACTTTCAAAATGATGGTCTGAAGTGAGTATCGATCTGTTGGACATGGTTGATAGCTCCCCAGTTAGCAAACTACATGTACTTTGAGATTCGGTCATGGTCAAGTACATGTACTTTGAAAGTTTTGTAGGTGCTCACTGAGTGAATGCTCGAAATGCGTGTTTTGAGCGTAGAAACTTGAATAACTTGGCAAGTACATGTACTTGAGTCAAACTACATGTAGTTGTTTTTAGTTTGATACATGTACTTTGGTTGGTACATGTAGTTTGGTCGACTTGTCACTCAAAGTTTGGAGTTGTGAGTGTTTCAAAGTACATGTAGTTTGGGTAAAATGGGTCATTTTCACCTCTATCTGGTGAATTACTCCAGACTGACCGAAGCATTGGCGGAGTAACTTATATGCCCTTCAAGGTACTATCAATAGCTACAACTTTCACCGCCAACACTTGTTCAAACACCTCCATACTGACCCGGGAGGTCAATGTGAAGGTACTTTTTTCCGACGCATTTTGGGAAATTTCCGACTTGGTCGATCTCAGTCAAGGACCATGTTTCCCGGTGCTAAACATCCCCGGGCACACCCCCGAACTGCTGGCACTCATCCAGAGTAACTTGGGAAAACTTGCCTCAGACACCCGGCCGATCATACATGTACATGTGGGTGAACATAATTTATATAATAATCGAGTGTATTAACACGGTGATTCAGCGCCTATATGGGTACGATAGGTCAAATGCGTGCAAGGGTAGCTCAAGCATAGTCTGTGTGACGCATGGAAGGGGTATTTGGTGGGTGGTGTGGGGATAAAATATGGTCACTCTCGGATGCACCAAGTTTTCCTCGGATGGGTGACCGGGAGGGGTGTCCGGGGTGCCACTTTGACACTTTAAGTGCTCACCAACATCGATACTCAAAGAGAATAAACTGTTGGAACTTGTACAACACATGTATATGTTGCCGTTAAGCACTTAAACCAAGTAGAATGAGTGAGCAGTGCATGAGCTATGCTCTGCGCAAAGTGCACCCACCGGCTAACCCTAAGGCCTAACCCTAGGTGGACCGGTCCAGGTACATGTACTTTGAAAAATGGAAATTTTGTCCGGGAAACTAAGACCGGCCCCAGTCATTATCTGGGCCGAAATGACCGAAAACAACCTGGAAAGCAGTCAAGTCGAACTTCGGAAAAATGACCCAAAGTACATGTACTTCCACGGACTTGGAGAAAATTTCGAAAAAATT
>JAIZVZ010000209.1 GCA_021768485.1 Oxalobacteraceae bacterium
CTCCTGCTGCTGGGATTCTGGCGCGGGTTTCGCGGCGATGAACTGACCCGGCTGCGGGTAGAGCACGTCAAAGTCACCGCCGGCGAAGGCATGACATGCTTTCTCCCCGTATCAAAGACAGATCGCCAAGCCAAAGGACGCACCTTCCGCGCGCCGGCGCTCGATAGCCTGTGTCCAGTCGAAGCCTACCAGGAATGGATAAACGCAAGCCAGCTAACCGATGGCCCTGTGTTTCGCGGCATCGACCGTTGGGGCAACATCAGCCAGCAAGGTCTGCACATCAACAGCCTGGTGCCGATGCTGCGGGCGCTGTTCGTCGCCGCCGGCGTGCCGGTCGCCGATGAATATTCCAGCCACTCCCTGCGGCGCGGTTTCGCCACTTGGGCCAGCGCCAACAGCTGGGATTTGAAAACGCTGATGGAGTACGTCGGCTGGCGCGACGTCCAGTCCGCCATGCGTTACGTCGAGTCCAAAGATCCTTTCGCCAACATGCGGACCAAGCTGCCATAGTCGCCTGTTGCGAGACAAAAAACGTCGCGCCTCGCAAGGCGCGGAGCGTTGTTTTTAGTATAAATAATTTTATCAAATAGATAGCACTCTCTCTGCTGATCGGTGCAAAATGGTCGGTGCTGGCTGGTGTGCCGGCCCTACTTACAGTCCATCAACAGAGGAGCATCAATATGTCTGCTCAGTCTTGGGATCGCGAAAGTGTCCCACCCGCCGCCACGGCGGTAGTCAAACGCATCGAAGGATTCTTCAGCACACCGTATGACGATAACGGCGCCCTGCCCGGCGGCACCTGGACCATCGGCTACGGCACCATCAGAGATTTCAACCAGAAGCCGATAACGCCCCAAACCCCAGCCATCAACGAGGCCGACGCCGAGGTGCTGCTGCGGCGTGACATGGGCGGCGCGGCAAACGACGTCAAGCAACGCGTCAGCGTCGATCTGACCGATTACGAGGCGGCGGCGCTGATCTCCTGGACCTACAACCTGGGCGCCGGCAGCCTGTCCAAGTCGACCATGCTGACCAAGCTGAACGCCAACCAAAAATCCGAAGTGCCGGCCGAGATGCGCAAATGGATCAACCAGGAAGGCAAGCCGTTAGTCGGCCTGTTGCGCCGCCGCTGGGCCGAGGCCGCCATCTTCTGCGGCGTCGATCCCACCAATGCCTGCGTGCTGGCCTGGAAAAACATCGATTCGCTGGACGACTGGCCGGATTTCCGCGTTTCCTGATTCGCTTGG
>JAIZVZ010000210.1 GCA_021768485.1 Oxalobacteraceae bacterium
TCGGCCAGGAGCCAGTAGGGGTCGTCCTCGACGATGCGGACATGGCAGCGCTTCGCGATGCTGGCGATCGCGTGGCGCCGGTGCGCTGGCATGGTGATGGCGGTGGGGTTCTGCAGGGTCGGGTTGAGGTAGACCAGGCCGGGCTTGTGCTGCCGGCACGCGGCCTCCAGCCGCTCGGGCAGCATGCCGTGTTGGTCCGCCTCCACCGCCACGATGCGCCGGCCGAACTGCGTCGCCGCGGCACGCAGGCCGGGATAGCTCGCCGGCTCTGCCAGGATAATATCGCCAGGCTCCGTCAGCGCAAGGATCAATGCGGCGATCGCCGCCTGCGCACCCGGGCAGACGACCAGCTGTCGGGCATCCAGATGTCCGAACATCGGCGCGAGCCATCTGGCGCCGGCCTTGACCGCCGGCGCGCCGGGATAGGTATGGGCGTTGACTTCGAAGCGGCGTTGCAGCGGCAGCGACCCTGCATTATTCAGCGGCGCATAAGCATCATGCGCGTGGTGCAGTGTGTGGCACAATTTTCTAATATGGTTTAATTCATTTTCATATTGCGACGCCGCATATAGAAAATCGCTGTCGAGATGCAATAAAATCTGATCGTCAAACAGTGCTTCGACGCTTTCGGATTCCACGACCATGTTTCTCTCCTTGCCGCATGCTGTCCTTGATTATCCCGGCCCGGGCTAACTTCCGGTTTATCACTCGATACCCTGCGCTGATGCCATTGGATCCGGCATGCCGCGATCGGGCGGCGGTGCGGCGAGCGGTAATTGATCAGCCTGCTTGCTGTGTCTGGCGCTGCGTTTCTTGAGGCTGCTGCTGAGTTCGGATATCAGTTCGCTTGCGACGGAAATGATTTGATTGACGCTGAATCCGGCGTTCAGCATTTCGCGATAAAACGATCTGGCGAGCATGCGTGCAAATTGGTTCGGATTTTGCATCATGCCGTTCATCCATTCCTTCATCACAGGCGTATTCGATTGGGCGATGGCCAGTTGTGCGAAATTCGAATGCAGAATATTTTGCAGCTGGATGACCTGGATCTGTTTCGTGACCAGCGGCGTCAACAGGGTGAACAGGTGCAGATCTTCTTCCTTGAAGCCGCCGGGCTGCAGGGACAGCGACGCGTGGATCACGCCGACGATTTTTCCTTGCAGGACGATTGCCGACAC
This sequence comes from Oxalobacteraceae bacterium, assembly GCA_021768485.1. GTDB lineage: Bacteria > Pseudomonadota > Gammaproteobacteria > Burkholderiales > Burkholderiaceae_D > JAIZVZ01. The sequence goes on from JAIZVZ010000210.1 coordinate 1,179, forward strand.
CATGCTCTCGGTCATGCCGGGCGCCGCGCGCGCTGCCTCGCCTTCCAGCGCCGGTTCGATGAAGGCGGC